>DATJCP010000221.1:0-4610 GCA_035514715.1 Candidimonas sp. | reverse complement strand
CTTACGTCAATACCATACCGCCCGGCCTCGAGCCTGCGCATCCTGGCAACCTAGTGCTGGAAGAGCGACTGCGCTCTTATGTGCGTTGGAACGCCATGGCCATGGTGGTCAGGGCCAACAGCCATAATCCCCCCGATGGCGGCGACCTGGGCGGGCACATTGCTTCGTTCGCTTCGCTAGCCACCATGATAGGCTGCGGTCAGAACCATTTCTGGCATGCTGAAACCGAAAATCACGGCGGCGATCTGGTTTATTTCCAAGGTCATTCCTCGCCAGGTATTTATGGCCGCGCCTACTTGGAAGGCCGGCTGTCTGAAGATCAGCTGAACAATTTCCGCCAGGAAGTCGATGGCCACGGCCTTCCTTCCTATCCGCATCCCAAGCTCATGCCGGATTTCTGGCAGTTTCCTACCGTATCAATGGGCCTGGGCCCATTGATGGCGATTTACCAGGCACGCTTCCTGAAGTACTTGCATGCCCGCGGTATTGCCGACACCAGCAACCGCAAGGTCTGGGTATTCTGCGGCGACGGCGAAATGGACGAGCCCGAATCCCTGGGTGCCATCAGCCTGGCTTCGCGCGAAAAGCTCGATAACCTGATTTTCGTTATCAACTGCAACCTGCAGCGTCTTGACGGCCCTGTACGGGGCAATGGCAAGATCATCCAGGAACTGGAAGGCGATTTCCGCGGCAGCGGCTGGAACGTCATCAAGCTTATCTGGGGCGGCTATTGGGATCCGCTTCTGGCGCGCGACAAGGAAGGTATTTTGCGTCGCATCATGGAAGAATCCGTCGACGGCGAATACCAAGCCTACAAGGCGCATGACGGTAAGTACGTGCGTGAGCACTTCTTCGGCAAGCATCCCAAGTTGCTGGAAATGGTCAGCCGCATGAGCGACGACGATGTCTGGCGCTTGAATCGCGGTGGCCACGACCCCCATAAGGTATATGCGGCATTCGATGCTGCTACCAAGCACACCGGCCAGCCCACCGTCATTCTGGCAAAAACGATCAAGGGTTATGGCATGGGGCATGTAGGCCAGGCCAAGAATCCGTCGCATCAACAGAAAAAACTCGATTTGTCGGCCGTACGAGAATTCCGCGACCGTTTCAACATTCCTGTTCCCGACGACAAAATCGAAGACCTGCCTTATTTCAAACCGGCCGAAGACTCGCCCGAAATGAAATACATGCACGAACGCCGTCAAGCGTTAGGCGGTTATTTGCCGCATCGGCGCGTCAAGGCCGACGAACAGCTGCATGCGCCAAAACTGGAATCCTTCAAGGCCGTACTCGAGCCAACGGCCGAAGGCCGCGAGATTTCCACGACCCAGGCTTTTGTACGCATCATCAACCAGGTTCTGCGCGACAAAGAACTGAGTTCGCGTGTTGTGCCCATCCTGGCCGACGAGTCGCGCACTTTCGGTATGGAAGGTTTGTTCCGCCAGATCGGTATCTATGCGCCGGAAGGGCAGAAGTACACACCAGTCGATAAAGACCAGGTCATGTACTACCGTGAAACGGCAAACGGCCAATTGCTGCAGGAAGGCATCAACGAAGCCGGCGCATTCAGCTCCTGGATGGCAGCGGCAACGTCATATTCGACCAACAATCGGATCATGATCCCGTTCTTCATCTATTACTCGATGTTCGGGTTCCAGCGCATCGGCGATCTGGCCTGGGCTGCGGGCGACATGCAGGCGCGCGGCTTCTTGCTGGGCGGTACGGCAGGGCGCACCACGCTTAACGGCGAAGGCTTGCAGCACGAAGACGGACACAGCCATATCATGTCGTCGCTGATTCCGAATTGCGTGTCGTACGATCCTACCTTCGGTCACGAACTTGCAGTCATCATCCAGGACGGCTTGCGCCGCATGGTCGAGAACCAAGAGAACGTGTACTACTACATCACGGTCATGAATGAGAACTACGCTCAGCCAGGGCTGACCCCAGGTGACGAAGACGGCATCATTCGCGGCATGTACAAGTTCAAGTCGCATGGCGACGACAAACTGCGTGTGCAGCTAATGGGTTCCGGCACGATTCTGCGCGAAGTTCTTGCTGCCCAGGAAATGCTGCAAAGCGACTGGGGTGTGGGTTCCGACGTCTGGAGCGTAACCAGCTTCACCGAGCTGCGCCGTGACGGTATGGATTGCGAACGCCATAATCTGTTGCACCCCGAAGACGCCAATCCGCATGTACCTTACGTTACCCAGCAGCTGAAAAATACTGTCGGGCCGATCGTGGTGTCTACTGACTACGTTAAGGCGTATGGCGATCAGGTGCGCCCCTTCGTTCCCAAGGGCCGTGATTTCCGGGTGCTGGGCACCGACGGTTTTGGCCGTTCGGACTTCCGCTCCAAATTGCGCGAGCACTTCGAGGTCGACCGGCGTTTCGTCGTCTTGGCTGCATTGCGCGGCCTGGCTGATGAAGGCCAGTTGCCAGTGGCCAAGGTGGCTGAGGCCATCAAGAAATATGGCATCAATCCTGACAAAGCCAATCCGCATCACGCCTGAGGGGGGACGACAAAATGAGCAACACAACCGAAATCAAGGTTCCGGATATTGGCGACGTCAGCGAAGTTGACGTAATAGAAATATTGGTCGCCGTAGGCGACACCGTGGCAAAGGAACAAAGCTTGATTACCGTGGAGTCTGACAAGGCCTCCATGGAGATTCCTGCCTCCCAGGCCGGCGTCGTCAAATCGATCAAGGTTAAAACCGGCGACAAGGTCAAGGAAGGCTCGGTCATCCTTGAAATTGAAGCGGCAGGTTCCACCGACGCGGCAGCTAATACTGCTGCTCAGCCTGCGCCAACAGCATCCGAAAAGCCTGCCGCCGCACAAGGGCAGGCTGCCCCGGCGCAAACCATTGCAGCAGCTCCTGTCGCGGCTGGTGCCAAAAGCGTGGCCGCAACGGTGGTCGTGCCCGATATTGGCGACAGCAATGATGTGGAAGTCATCGAAATCATGGTCGTTGTAGGCGATACGATTTCAGTTGATCAAAGCCTGATTACTGTCGAGTCCGACAAGGCCTCAATGGAAGTGCCTTCCTCGCATGCCGGCGTGGTTACCGCCGTCAAAGTAAAGCTGGGCGACAAGGTAAGCAAGGGCTCCGACATCCTGGAAGTGCAAACTGTCGCCGGAGCCGCGCCAGTACAGGCAGCGCCAGCCGTTGCCACTCAAGCCGAGCCTAGCCAGGCAGCGGCCCAGCAGGCCCCCGTCCAGGCTGTTGCACCGGCAGCGCAATCTGCCGTCGGCCAGTTGGCGTCCGTACCGCCCGAGCGCCAATCGCCAACGGCTGCCTTTGCAGACGCTGATGTTCCCTTGCGGAATCTGCCGCACGCATCGCCGTCGGTACGCAAGTTCGCTCGCGAACTTGGGGTCAATCTGACTCACGTTACGGGTTCTGGTGACAAAAATCGCATCACTGCAGACGATGTTCGCGGCTTCGTAAAACAAGCCTTGGCCATGGGCGGCGGCGCTATTCCTGTAGCAACCGCAGCAGGCGGCGAGGGCGGTCTTAGTGTGCTGGCCTGGCCTAAAGTCGATTTCGCCAAATTCGGCGCTATCGAGGCCAAGCCGCTGTCCCGCATCAAGAAGATATCGGGCGCCAACCTGCATCGTAATTGGGTGATGATTCCGCATGTCACTAATAACGATCAGGCCGATATCACCGACCTTGAAGACTTGCGCCAGACGCTGAACAAGGAAAACCAGAAATCGGGTGTCAAGGTGACGATGCTGGCTTTCCTCATCAAGGCAGTCGTAGCAGCACTCAAGAAGTTCCCTGAGTTCAATGCGTCTCTTGATGGCGATAACCTGGTTCTTAAACAGTACTATCACATTGGCTTTGCTGCCGATACGCCCAATGGGCTGATGGTGCCGGTAATTCGCGATGCCGATAAGAAAGGCATTGTCGAGCTTGCCAACGAAACCTCGGAACTGGCCAAGCAGGCGCGCGATGGCAAGTTGTCTCCCGCACAGATGCAAGGCGGATGCTTCTCGATCTCGTCCTTGGGCGGCATAGGCGGAACATCGTTTACGCCCATCATCAACGCTCCCGAAGTTGCCATTCTGGGCGTATCGCGTTCGTCGCATCAGCCGGTATGGGATGGCAAGCAATTCCAGCCGCGCTTGATACTGCCTTTGTCTCTGTCATACGACCACCGGGTTATCGACGGCGCTGCCGCGGCGCGGTTCAATGCCTACTTGGGTAGTTTGTTGGCCGACTTCCGCCGCATTGCGCTATAGGAGCCCGATATGAGCACAGTTGAGTTGAAAGTACCCGACATCGGCGACGTTGCCGAGGTTGCTGTTATCGAAATCCTGGTTGCCGTGGGCGACACGGTTCAGAAAGAACAAAGCTTGATTACCGTCGAATCGGACAAGGCTTCCATGGAAATACCGGCGGATCACGCCGGTGTGGTCAAGGCGCTGTTGGTCAAGCTTGGTGACAAGGTCACAGAAGGTACGGTTATTGTGCAGTTGGAGGCCGCGGAAGAGGCGGCTGCCGGCGACAAGCCTGCATCGCCAAAAGCCGAGTCGGCAGCAGGCGCCAAGGCCGCTGCGCCCGTGGCGCCTGCTGCCGCCGCAAGCGCTGTTCAAGCAC
>DATJCP010000220.1:0-8206 GCA_035514715.1 Candidimonas sp. | reverse complement strand
AGCGCCCATATTGGGTGTCGAAAAACAGGACACGTAAGTTATCCAGCGTGGGCGGGCTATTGAATAGGAAAGGGTTGTTGGCGGTGTCGACCAGGTCCAGCGTCGTTTTGAATGTCGTGATCAGCATCCAGTAGAACGGGAAAGCTGTGAACGCCACGAAGGCCGCAATAATGCCGAAATGGCCGACTCTTGCGCCCAGGTGAGCCCAGCGTGTTTTAGTGGCGAACATGTCAGGTTACCTCTGTGCGCCGGGCTATGGTTAGCAGCAGTATCACCACAGCCACCAGCAAAGGAAACAAGAATAGGGAAATGGCTGCGCCTTCGGCCAGGTCGCCGCCCGGTACGCCTGTGAAAAAGGCCTGGCTGGCCAGTACCTGGGTTGTGTCGTACGGGCCGCCCCGCGTTAGCACGTAAACAATGATCATGTCGGTAAAGGTGAACACAATGCCGAACAGCAAAGCCACTAGCATAATCGGCATGACCAGGGGGATATTGATTCGAAACAGGTGACGCCAGAATCCGGCGCCATCCATTTCAGAGGCGTCGTGGATATCTTGAGGAATGCCGCTAAGCCCTGCAAGAATGATGACTGTGGCCAGCGGCAGCAGACGCCAGACGTCAACCAGGACTATCGATGCCATCGCCAAGTCGGGTTGCCCCAGCCAGATGGGCCAGGTGTTGGGACCTATCAGGCCCAGTGCACGCATGGTCCAGTTGATAATGCTGTAGACCGGGTCGAAGATCCATAGCCAGCCTATGGTGCCAAGTGAAATGGGGGCAACCCACGGTAGCAAAATAAGTAGCCTTACCATCCATTTGCCACGAAAATCCGTGTACAGCGCCATGGCCAGTATTTTTGCCAGGATCACCACTAGCACTTGCGATAGCAGCGTAAAAATGAAGGTATTGATCATTGAACGCCAGAAGGTATTGCTGGCCATGATACGGCGGAAATTGTCTAGGCCGACAAAGCTTAGCGTTGAGGTACCGACTGTGGCATTCGATACGCTGTAATACATTGACAACAAGAATGGGGCGCCAACCAGCAATACGATATAAATGACGGCGGGTGCCAGCATGCACCGGCCCAGCCATTGGTCATTTTCCAGAAAATGACGGCGCAGTGAACGCACTGGCATGGTCTTTGACGTTGCGGCTTTCATGGCTGCGGGCCCCCCTGGCTGAGGCCGGTTTTGGGATCGAAGTTGCGCAGGTCGCGTTGGCGCACGGCAAAATGGCAGTGTTCCCCAACTTCCAGCGGTGTTTCCACTGTGCATGGAATCCGCGATATGACCTTGATGGGCGGCATGGGGGATTCCAGCAGTCCGTATACCAAGCGATCCGAGCCCAGGTTTTCAATGCGCGTTATATGAAAGGGAAATGAGCGCCGCGCCGCGTCTTGAGGGTAGGCCCCGGGCGGCAGGAAGTGTTCCGGCCGAAAGCCTATGGTTGCTTTATCAGTTTCTGCAATCAGGTTCATGGGCGGGGCGCCAATGAAGGTCGCTACGAACGTGTCGGCGGGCTGTTCATACACTTGTTTGGGTGTGCCTAGTTGGTGGATGCGGCCGTGGTCAAGGATGGCAATGCGGTCGCCCAGCCCCAGCGCTTCGATTTGGTCGTGGGTTACGTAAATGGTGGTGGTGGCCAGGCGTCGTTGGAATTGCTGTAGTTCGTCGCGGGCCGATATCCTAAGCTTGGCATCCAGATTGGATAGCGGCTCATCCAGCAAAAAAACCACGGGTTCGCGTACCACTGCACGGGCCAGGGCCACACGCTGGCGTTCACCACCCGATAATTGACGCGGCTTGCGGGCCAACAGATGGCCTATGCCGAAAAGGTGTGCGGACCAGTCTACTTTGGCGATGATGGATGGTTTCGGCATGCCTTGCGCGCGCAGCGGGAATGCGATGTTTTCAAAGACGGTAAGGTGCGGATATAAGGCATAGCTTTGGAACACCATGGCCATATTGCGTGCGCGAGGCGGCAGATCCGTCACGTCATGGTCGTCCACCAGAATCTCGCCTGAAGACGGCGTTTCCAAACCGGCAATCATGCGCAGCAGTGTGGTTTTTCCAGACCCAGACGGCCCCAGCAGGACCAGGAATTCGGCTTCGCGCACCGAAAGGTTTACCTTGTCGACAGCGTTGCCGCCATCGAAGTATTTGCTTAGGTCGCGGGTTTGTACGGTAGCCATATTCTTCCCCGTGCTGGTGGCAAAGGCCGTTTCCGACCTTTACCTTGGCTTAGATTGCACCTTTTTCATGCCATTTGGCAAAAATGCGCTTGCAGGCGGCATGGGCCTCTTTGATGGCGTTTTCTGGGGTTTGGTTGCCTGTGGCTGCCTTGGCGAACATGGTGTTGAGCACCCATGTGTTGAAAACTTCGTCTGTGGCGGCGTTGGCGTAGCCGGGATACCCTACATTGGTAGCCTGGTTCATAAGGGTGCCTAGTACTTTGTACTTGTCGGTTGGCTGCGCTTTAGGATCGTCGGCGATCAGCTTTTCAAGATCAGGGACGGTGCTGGGGAAACTTGGGAAATTATAAAACTGGCTGGCCAGAAAACCTTCGCGAAAGCTGTCGATGTAATCCATCAGGAATTGCTTGGCGCCGTCGATGTTTTTGGCGAATTTCCAGATTACGTAGCAGTCCATCACGTGTTCCATGCCTATCCTGCGCGCAGGCCCTTGCAGCGCTTGTGTCAGTTGAATGGATGGCGTAATCGGAATGTGCTTGTTTTCGCCTTCGCGGGTGACCGATATGGCATTCAGGCACAGGGATATCTTGCCGGCGAGCATGGCGCGGTTATTCGACGATGCATCCCAGGCAAGGACTTCGGCCGTCATGGTGTTCTCGTAGAGCGCTTTGGCAAACTTCACCGCTTCCAGCGTTTGTTTTGAATCCAAAACGACAGTGCTATGTTCATCTTGCACCGAGCCGCCGAAGGCGAACAGGAGGGTGCGCATAGCCATGGCGGTATCTAATTCCGCCGACAACCCTATGCCGACGCCAAGCTTGTGTTTTTCTTTGATTTTTCGGCCAGTGGTTAATACATCGTCCCAGGTATCGGGTGCGGCCATGCCGACATCATCCCAAAGATCTTTGCGGTAATTGATCGGATCGGGCACAAAGCTATCGGAAAAGGCGAAGTACTTTTTCGTCTTCGGGTTGTAGCTACTTTTGACCGCCAGTTGCACGGGCTTGCCATGCTTGCGTTCGCATTCCTCGTATATTTCACGATGATCAATAACCTGGTCCTCATAGACGGGGGGCGGCGATAGGAACATAAACAGGTCGTGACCTTGTTGCGCCGATACTTCCGCTGCTGCCCGCGTGGCGATGGCGGGTATACCCACATGATCCACGACCACATCGGTATCGTGTTTTTGGCCCCATGCTTTTACATAGGTTTTATCGAACCATTCATCGTAGGCGGGTACGAAATGGTTCCATTGCAATATTTTCAGGGTGTTTTTTGCCGCGTTGGCGTTGCGCATGAAAAAAGGACTGGCAATGGTGGCTAGCCCTGTTGCGCCTACGGCCTGAAGAATGCGCCGCCGCCGGATATCAGTGTGTGCAACAGACTGGGCAAGATTGGGTTCGCAGTCCTGAGTAGTTGCGTCTGCCATGGTTGTCTCCTTGTGTGAGAGAAGCAGGCATTCGTCCTGATGCGAGCGGCGAGCGCCCTGTTTTTATAGTAGATCTTTTAAAGTTATAAAGTACATAGAAAGTAAATAATTAATTTTGTTGATTTTGCTCAGGCATCAGCGCCCGATAAAAATTCGGCAATGCAAACAAGGCGCCATGGATGTCTGGGTTGTAGTATTGCAAGTCGTTGATATGGCGGGCGTTCAGGCGATGCTGCACTTGTTCGGCGTTGACCGCCAGGGGATCCAGCGTATCGGATACCACGGCAAAGGCCCAATAGGCGCCATAAAGCGGAATGTGCAGGCCGTAGCAACTGACCTTGGCAAATACCCCAGACAGCTCAGCCGCCAGGTCCCGGACTTGGGATGCTTCATGGAATGGTGCACCCAGGTGCATGACCATGGCGCCGCCTGGAGTCAGGACCTGCTTGCATTGTGTAAAGAATTCTTCGGTGTATAACGGTCCGGCTGGCGTTTCGGGATCGGTCAGATCCAGAAAAACCAGATCGAAACGTTGATTTGTGTGCTTCAGGAACGCCACGCCGTCTTCGATGCGCACCGTTACCCGAGGATCGTCGAATGCCCCTTTATGTATGCTTTGCAAATAGTTGCGCGAGACCTCCACAACCTGCTTGTCCAGCTCCACAAGGTTGATGTGGCTGATGCTGGGGTGCTTCAGTAGCTCTTCTATTGCGCCACCGTCGCCGCCGCCTATGACCAGCGCTGTGCGTGGCTCGGCGTGCGCGATGGCGGCTGGATGCACAAGCGCTTCATGGTAGAAGAACTCTTCGGCTTCGGCCGTCATGAAGTGATGATCCAGGCGCAGCGTACGGCCAAGCTCTTCTGATTCCAGCACCTCAAGGTGTTGATAATCGGTTTGTTTCGATAGCAAGCGGCGCGCAAAGCGGAAGCCGTATACGGTATCCCGGTTAAGGGATTCGAGCACCAGTTCGCCTTCCTTGATGGGGCCGTTTTCATCGCCGCGTTGCAATTGCTGGCGTTGTGTTTTGCCGGGGTTGAAGGCGCTTTCCAGCGCTTGCATCAGTTGCTCGGCTTTGGCCGAGTTATCGCCCATGAAGTTGCACACATACACATCAAGCGTAACGCTGTTGCGTTCGGGCCAGGTATGAACCGCCAAATGCGATTCAGCCAATAGCAGCATGCCAGTGACCCCACCGGGTTCTCCTTCGTAATCGGGGAAGGTGTGCCATTTTTCAGCTACCAGCGTAAGTCCGGAGTCTGCCGTATGGTCACGGCAAAGCTTGGCCAGGACGTCGGCATTGATGAATAGGGAAGGGTCGCAATCGCAGAGATAAAGATCTGCGGTTAGGTGCAGGCCTTGCATGGGATGGGGGCTCCTTGGTGAGGGTGTTGCGCCAAGGTAGTCTGGCACACTGGAAACCTGGAGGCCGCGTTTGGGAGTGTGCGGCTTCGTTCACGATAAAAGCCGTCAAGTTTACATCAAATGCTGTTTATTATTGTTATTCTGCTTTTAACTTGCTTTGTGTTGTTGTGTATGAATCGTTGGGTAAATGCTTGTTATAACGGTTTTTTTCGCAGCGGATTAAGTAGCGGAGTCAGGCCGTTGTGATCCATTTCCTGCATCAGCATCAGCAGGCGGCCGATTTCCCCTTTCGGGAAGCCTTCGCGGGCAAACCAGTTCAGGTAGTGGCCAGGCAAGTCGGCGATAAGCCGGCCTTTGTATTTGCCGTAAGGCATGGTGCGGGTTACGAGGAGTTCCAGGTCTTCAGGGTTCATGGTGGGTTTATTGGTTGCTTGCTCCTGTAAGAGCTGATTCGATTTCCGCCAGTGTCGGCATGGAAAGCGCGGCGCCGTGACGGGTAACTGAAATACCGGCCAGTGCCGCGGCAAACTCCATTGCCGCCCGTACCGGAAGGCCTTTAGCCAATCCGACGGCAAAGCCCGCTGTAAAGCCGTCTCCTGCGCCTGTCGTATCAACGCAGACGCCCACGTTGACTGGCTTCACCATAAATGTTTCTTGATCATTGCAATATAACGCACCTTTTTCGCCTAGCGTGACGATGACATTGCGCACGCCTTTTTTCAGCAGTGCCCGGGCGGCTGCTTCCGCGTCCTGGGGCGTTTCCACCGGAAGCCCAGTCAACATACTGGCTTCGGTTTCATTGGGAAGAATATAGTCGCATAAGGCAAAAATAGTATCCGGCAGCGCGGCAGCCGGGGCTGGATTCAAAATGGTGGTGACTTGGTGTTTTCGGGCGATTTCCAAGCCTCGCAAGGCAACCTCGATGGGCTGTTCCAATTGCACGACAAAGACATCAGATGCCGCAATGTCGGACTCGACTTGGTTTATATCGGATTGGCGCATTAACCGAGAGGCGCCGGGAAACACAGTAATACTGTTGCTGCCGGTGCGCTCGTCGACAAAAATACCCGCTGCCCCGGTGGTTTCGCCTTGGATGGTAGTGGTTTTGTCGTGGACTTTTTCGGTTCGCCAGAATGTCTGGGCGTCTTCTCCGAATGAGTCGTCTCCAATGAAAGAGAAAAAAGAGGTTTCGGCCCCAGCCCTTGCCGCCGCAACGGCTTGGTTAGACCCTTTGCCTCCGTGGCTGCGCATAAAGCCAGAGGCCGAAACCGTCTCGCCAGGCAACGGCGACCGGCTCCCGGTGAAAACCAGATCCACTGCGTAGATGCCAGTGACGAAGATCTTGGGAGCTTGAGTTGCCATTGTTTTTTCCTGTCTTGGTTGTTGCGACTACGACTGATCCATTTCGTGCAGTTTTTCCACCCGCCGCCGGCAATCTTCGTCGGTCGAGAACTCGGCGTTCAGATACGCGGCGACCAGATCATTCGCCAGCCATGGGCCAATAATTTGCGCGCCAATACACATGACATTGACATCATCATGCTCGACACATTGGTGCGCGGAATGTACGTCGTGGCAGACTGCCGCCCGTATTCCTTTTACTTTATTGGCTGCAATGGATGCACCGACCCCAGTACCGCAAACCATAATGCCCCGATCAGCCGAGCCGGACTTGATCTCATTGGTCAAGGTTCTGGCTATATCGGGGAAATCCACTGGCTCATCGTTGAAGCTGCCAACGTCGGTTACGTCGTGGCCCAGGGCCTTGACGCAGCTTATGACTGAATTCTTCAAATGCCAGCCTGCATGATCGGAACCGATAACAATACGCATAATTCACTTCCTGAGGTTTTTGATGATGACTTACTTTCCACGCATGTTTTCGGGCAGTTCGGTGCCGTAGTACTTTTTGTAGATTTCATTCAGTTTGTTGTTTTGAATATTGGTATCGACCCACTCATTGACCTTGGCCAAAAGCTGGGTTTCGCCTTTCTTGACGCCAATAGCCAAATCGAAATTGCGCAATACGAATAGGGGTTTGAAATTGCTCTTGCCTATCTTTTTATCAATTTGCGCAACCAATGATTGGGATGTGGCGACCATTTTTGCCTGGCCGCTGACGGCGGCAGTTACCAATGTGGCATCGTCATCGTAGCGGGCCACGGTGAAGCCGTATTTTGACGCCTGCGGGGTCAATTCCGTGTCTTGCGTGGTGCCCCGTGTTACGGAAACCGTCTTGCCCTTAAGCGATTCCAGGCTGGTGACGGGTTGATCGTCGTAGCCCGCGACAATAGATTGGAGAACAGCATAGGGCTTGGAAAAATCAATGATTTCCGCACGAGCGGGAGTGACTGACAGGGTGGAAACAACAATGTCAGCCTTGTCGGTTTGCAAGTTGGGGATACGTGTTGCGCCGGTGGTTTGAATCAAGTCATATTTCAAACCCCAGTCCTTGGCCAATAGCTTGCCGACTTCGACATCGGCGCCTATGGGCTCAAGGGATGAGCTCATCATGCCTGCAGGCGGGATGCCAAGGTCTGTGGATATACGAATTGTCTTGGCTTTTGTGACGTTGTCCAGCACATCTGCGTTGGCAGCTGTCATGCCGGCGCCTAGCAGGCCTGCCGAGCAGAGGATGGCCGCAATATAAGTTGTCTTTTTCATTGTTGTGTCTCCTGGGTCTGGTTATTAAAGTTCGTTTTGTAAAAATTCCCTCAGTTCTGCTGTGCGAGGGTTGCTCAGAATTTCGGCCGTTCCTTTTTCCCAGACTTTGCCATCATGCATAAAGATGATGGTGTCAGCGATTTTCCTGGCGAAATTCATTTCGTGCGTCACCATGATCATCGTCATGCCTTTGGTTGCAAGGTCTTCGATGACGCGTAATACCTCTCCGGTCAGTTGCGGGTCAAGTGCAGACGTGACTTCGTCAAACAGCATGACCTTGGGCTCCATGGCTAAAGATCGTGCAATGGCGACACGCTGTTGCTGCCCTCCCGATAGTCGCTCCGGATATTCCTTGGACTTTTCCAGTAATCCCACCTGGCCCAGTACCCGGTGTGCAAGTTCCCTGGCGTCTTTTTTTGACAGCTTCTTTACGGCAGTAGGGGCGAGCATGACGTTTTCTTCGATGCTCAGGTGCGGAAACAGGTTGTAGCTTTGGAAGACTATGCCTATATCCAGCCGCAAAGCTTTCAAGTCGATGTTAGGTTTGTCGACT
>DATJCP010000219.1:0-1513 GCA_035514715.1 Candidimonas sp. | reverse complement strand
GTGTCGATGTGCAACGGTTCTGGAAGGATCAGGTTGATCCATTATTGTTCCAGCAAGACTGGGACCCAGTGCCGGCCTATTTGTACCAGATGATAGAACTGTCAAGGTCAAAAGCCCACGGGATGATTACGCAAGAACGCCTTGAGGAATGGGGCCGCCGCCTGCCTTTGCATGCCGGCGTGGAAACCTTGTTTGGCCGTTTGCGGGCCATGGTCAAGGCGCAGCATCCGCAGATCCAGTTGGAGTTCTATCTGATTTCCAGCGGTATTGGCGATGTCGTTCGGCATACGCCAATAGCTCATGAATTTACGGATATCTGGGCATCGGAATTCATTTACGACGCGCAAGGGGGCATTCATTTTCCCAAGCGGGTGGTTAGCTTTACCGATAAAACCCGTTATTTATTCCACATACAGAAAGGCATTATCGGAACCTCTTCGCGCAATAAACCCTTCGAGGTCAATAAGAAAATTGCGGAAGACAAGCTGCGCATTCCGTTCGAGCAAATGATTTTTGTAGGCGATGGCTACACCGACATCCCGTGCTTTTCCTTGATCCGTCGCTCAGGCGGCGTAGCATTCGGTGTCTGGGATCCCAAGCATCGCGAAAAGCGCAGCCGCGCCTGGGGTTTTATCCAGGAAGGGCGGGTATCCAATTTGAACCAGGCTCGCTACGACGAAGAGGCCGAGCTATATCAGTGGCTGGAGGAAGCCGTCGAAAGCCTGGCCGGCCGTATTTCCCTGAACAACCGGATATATCGTGGTTGAAGTCATAGAGCCGATATACAGCCAGGACGACGAGGCCGCGATGCGGGCCGCGTTGGAGCAGGCCATGCTGGCTTATGGCGTAGGGGAAGTGCCTGTCGGCGCGGTGGTGCTGGATGCGAATGGGGAAGTGATAGGCAGGGGATTTAACCGCACCATCATTGACCATGACCCCAGCAGCCATGCCGAGATCGTGGCATTGCGGCAGGCTGCAACGGCCATGAACAATTACCGTCTGCCGGGAGCCAGCCTGTTTGTCACGCTTGAGCCTTGTGTGATGTGCATGGGGGCCATGCTGCATGCCCGGGTCGGCAGGGTGGTGTACGGGGCTACGGATCCGAAGACGGGTGCATGCGGTAGTGTGCTTAGTGTGCATTCGTATCCGCAGTTGAATCATCAGACGTCGGTGACGGGTGGTTTGCTGGCAACTGAATGCGGTGATTTGCTGCGCCAGTTTTTTCGCGAACGACGGGCTAAAGGTAAAGCTAAGGCTGATTGTTCTTGCTCTTGATTCTGTTGCTTTCTTAAGTTCCGGTTGTCTGGGCTGTGGCGTTTTTGGTTGGTTTGGTTTCTTAAGCGGCGGCTGTGACCGGGGCAGTGCCTGGCTTTACGCGTTTGCGGCCCTGTGCTTCGCCAGGGCTTCCCGGTCACAGCCGCCGTCGCGTAAGAAGACATGCCTAGACGACTACGGCCAGCAGCCGGTTTGGGGCGAGAGAGGGAGGTCGTGATATTACGTACGGTCTGCGCAT
>DATJCP010000218.1:0-10869 GCA_035514715.1 Candidimonas sp. | reverse complement strand
ATTGGTTGGCGCGCAAACCACAGGTGCAGCCCTGGTTTCCTACGGCAATGAAATCAGCCAGATCAATAATCTGTTTGCTGACCGCACCGTAGGCATAACACCAGCTTTACAGAATTTTTTCGATAGCATGCAGGCCGCGGCGTCCGCGCCGGCAGATCCAGCTGCGCGCCAAGAATTGCTGGGTCGCGCCAGCAGCCTGGTGGGGCAAATCAACGACTCTACAGGTTTTCTGAATAGCCAGCGCGAAAACATCAATACCCAAATCGAGACCACCGTTACTCAGGTCAATAGCTACGTGGAACGCGTACGTGATCTGAATACGCAAATTCAAACGGCGCGAGCGACCAATCCGGGGCACGAACCTAATGACTTGATGGATCAGCGCGATCAGTTGGTTTCTGAATTAAGTCAATTGGTAGACGTCAAGGTAACCGAGCAGGATGGCAAGGTTGGCCTGGCAGTCGGCAACGGGCAAGTTCTGTTGGGCGGCGATACTGTTTTCCCCTTGCGTACACAGCCATCATTGGCTGATCCATCCCGTGTCGTCGTTGCGTATACCGTGATAACGCCTGACGGCTCGACGGCGCAAGTGGAAATGCGCGAAGACGCTATCAAGGGCGGCAAGCTGGGTGGCTTGATGGCCTACCGGCGCGATGCCCTGGATAGTGTTCAGAATGAACTGGGTCGCTTGGCTGCGGGCCTGGCAATGGCTGTTAATCAAATCCATCGTACCGGCGAAGATATTAACGGTGCGCCAGGCGGCGACGTTTTCAGCTTGGGGCCGATCAAAGTATTGTCGGGGGCCCGCAATGGCGGTACCGGCAGCATTACTGCTGATTTTTCTGATGCAGGCAAACTCACGGGGCAAGATTACCGTGTCGATTTTGATGGCACCAGCTATACCGTTACCAGTCTTCCCAATGGGCAGCCTAGGGCTGTCGCTGATGGCGATGTAGTCGATGGCGTAAAGTTCAATCTTCCGGCTGGCGGGGCAATTGCCGGCGACTCCTGGACTATTCAACCTACACGTACTGCAGCAGAAAGCCTGAAACTGGTCATCAGCGATCCTGCCAAGCTGGCTTTGGCTTCGCCTAATACGGGTACAGCCAATGGTGATATCGGACTCAAGTTGGCGCAATTGCAAACCGACAAGGTCTTGGGTAATGGCACCATGAGCCTGAACGAGGCTTTTTCAAAAATTGTCAATAACGTCGGTGTGCTGACGCAGCAAAACGGTACGGCCGCCAAGGCCCAGGCCACGCTGATACAGCAGAATTTTGCGGCTCAACAAGCCTTGTCAGGCGTGAACCTCAACGAAGAGTACGTGAACCTGGACCGCTATCAAGAACAGTTCCGCGCAGCGTCGCGGCTGATTGATGTTAGTTCCACCTTGTTCGATACCTTGCTGGGTATGCGCGGTTAAGCGGTTTTTATTGTTTCCCTGGTTCGTCGCTATTATTTTTCAGGATTTTCGCCATGCGTATTAGTTCCACTTTGTTTTTCCAGACGGGACTGAACTCCATCAATGCCCAGCAGTCTGATTTGATGCATTTGTATCAGCAAATCGGCAGCGGCCAACGTATGGTGACGCCCGCCGATGATCCATTGGGTGCGGCGCAGGCCATCAATATCAGCCAGGCGCAAACCATGAACAAGCGCTTTTCTGATAATCGTGGGGTCGCCAACCAGAATCTGGGCATCGAAGACAATACCTTGCAGTCGGTCAACCTGTTGCTGCAAGATTTGAAAACGCAACTGGTGTCAGCCGGTAACGGTACTTTGTCCGATGCCGATCGTGCAACGCTTAGCAATGTGCTTTCCAACGCCCGCAACAACTTGTTGGGCCTGGTTAACGCCACAGACGGTAGCGGCCAGTATCTGTTTTCCGGCGCCAAGGGCAATACTGCTGCGTATCAAGACGTCAACGGTAAAATCGTTTACAAGGGTGACGATGGTCAGCGTAAGATCCAGGCTGACCAAACTCGTCAGATTGCCAGTAGCGACGTCGGTTCTGATATTTTCAACCGCGCAGCACCGGGTACGACCAGCTATCTGACGGCAGCTGCCGCAGGCAATGGTGGTACAGGTGTGATCAGCTCACCCACGATCATGGATGCAAGCGGAGCTGATGTCGGTAAGACTTTTGACGTTAAGTTCTCTGCTGCCGATGCTGCTGGAAATTACACGTACGTTGTGACGATTAAAGATCCTGCCGGTGGCCCTGATGTCGATATGGCCCCCCAGGCTTACATTCCAGGAACAACTAAATCCCTGCAGTTGGGTGATGGTGTTCAGGCTAACTTTTCCGGCGCTCCTGCGGCAAATGACAGCTTCGTTATCGAACCTGCCAGCTCTTCAGATTACACTGCCACGGGTAATTCAGCTACGGGCAGCATAGGTTCGCCTTCGGTTTCTGATTATTCCAAGACGCGTCCTGGCGATACCTATGAAATCGTGTTTAACGGCCCGGATGAGTACACGGTTACCGTCAAGAATCCAGCCTATCCTGACGAAATTCATGCCAATCAGAAGTTTGTACCTGGCCGCGAAAACACACTTGAATTGCCTCATGGCATGCAGGTCAAGATTTCAGGCAATCCTACTGCCCCTGATACTTTCGAGGTCAAGGCTTCAGCCTTCAAGACAGACCTGAATATCTTCGACACGCTGGACAGCATAATCAATTCTCTGAAACAGCCGCATGACTCCGACGAGGCCAAAGCAGCATTTCAGAATACCCTGGCCACAGCCATGCAACGCCTGGATGTCAATTACGACAACGTTCTTACTGTACGTGCTTCTGTTGGCGCGCGCATGAACGAGCTTGACGCGCTGAATGCCAACGGCGCCATGCGCTCGCTAGGTTATAGCGCGCAATTGTCGAAACTGGAAGACGTGGATTACTACTCCGCATCGACACAGCTGCAGCTGCGTACTTCCGCGCTTGAGGCGGCAGCCTTGGCCTTCCGCAAGATCCAGGCGACCAGCCTTTTCAATATGGGCAAGTAGGCTAGCAGCCACAAGTTATATCTTTTAGTAAGCGCCTATCGTGGACCGTGAGCCTCGATGGGCGTTCTGGCCAGTAATATTAACAAAACTTAACAATATTAAAGTAAATGCGCCTCAAAACCAGTCTCTCAATATTTGTGTTGTTGCTATCCGGAATGACATTGCTCGCCGCTGCGGTAGGCTGGTATAGCCATGCTGATGTCATGTCGCTGTTGGCTAGCGGGAAAACTTCGGATGGCACCGCCTTGGCGGCGGCAGTCGAAAGCATGGAGCAGTCGCGTTATTTGTTAATCGTACTGGCTTTGCTGGCGCTAGTATTGGCTGTGGTGACTTATATCGTCATGACGAATACAGTGTTGCGGCCCATAGGCGCTGTAGGCACCTACTTTGATCATATTGCATCAGGCGACTTGACCCAGCGCATAGAAGTGCAGTCCGAAAATGAAATCGGTACGTTGTACATGGCGCTAAAGCGGATGCAAGACAGCCTTGGTCGCATCGTGGGCACGGTTCGCCATGGCATGGCTGAAATCAGCACTGGCTCGCAACATATCGTTGCGGGCAATACAGACTTAAGTAGCCGGACCGAAGAGCAGGCAGCGGCTTTGCAGCAAACTGCCGCCAGCATGGAGCAATTGGCCAGCACTGTTAAGCAGAATGCGGATAATGCGCGCCAGGCCAATCAGCTTGCTGCTAGCGCGTCCGATGTCGCTCAGCGGGGCGGGCAGGCAGTAGGCGAAGTGGTCAGCACGATGCAAGCCATTTCAGCCAGCTCGAACAAGATTTCCGATATCGTCGGCGTTATCGACAGCATTGCTTTCCAGACCAATATCCTGGCTTTGAATGCAGCGGTCGAAGCGGCACGTGCAGGCGAACAGGGTAAAGGCTTTGCGGTTGTGGCGTCGGAAGTCCGGGCGCTGGCGCAGCGTAGCGCGCAGGCTGCCAAAGAAATCAAAGGTTTGATCGAGGATTCGGTCAAGAAGGTGACGGAAGGGTCTACCCAAGTTGAGCGTGCCGGGGCCACGATGCAGGAAATCGTCTCGTCGGTGGCGCGTGTCACCGACATCATGGGCGAAATTTCGGCTGCCACCACTGAACAGGCCTCGGGCATTGACCAGATCAATCATGCCGTCGCCCAAATGGATCGTGTAACGCAGCAGAACGCGTTGCTGGTCGAAGAAGCCGCGTCGTCGGCAAATGGACTAGGCCAACAAGTATCCAATGTCAATGGTGCATTGTCGATATTCAAGACCTTGGGTAACCAGGTCATCGATGTGGCCGCCACGCAGTTGAAATCAACAGTTCAGCGTCCCGTCGTGGCGCATGCGTCGGCAGGGCGGGCTGCATTGCCCAAATCCCCTGCGGCATTGAGCCATGGTGGGGCTGTTGGCAGTACGGCTAGCGTAAAGCAAGTCAAAAAGGCTGCTGCGCCAACCGCTGCGAAAGGGACTGTCGCCGTGCGTCGTATGCCGGCCAATGCCAATGGCGATAGTCCTGATGCCATCAAGGTCAATACCGTTAAACCGGCGCCGGCACGAGCTACGGCCAGCGATGATGATTGGGTCGAATTCTAATGATGATTTTTCGAGCGTTACTCCGCCGAGTGTCCTTGCGCCTATCTTTGGTTGTTGTGTGCGTAATGGCTTTGGCAGCTTGCAGCACCACAGGTAGTTCATTCGATAGCTCGGCGTTGCGCTTTATTGTGCCGGGCCAGACCACGCTGGATGAGGCCAGCAGTCTTCTGAACTCAGACCCCACCGACGTCTATCGCCAGCTTGATGGTTCCGCACTGGCGCGCTGGTCACACAAGACTTCGGTGGTGACCGATGCCATTTACCTTAATCAAGAGCTTTGGTTGGCATTCGGTCCAGACGGCCGCTTTCAAAAAATTCAAAAAAGCGTGAATTTGCCGCGAGCCAATATGTATGACTCGGGTGTGCGTGTCGATGCGCCGCCCTCGACGGCGCACACTGCTTCTTCTACTGTAAATGAAGTTCCCGCCGCCGCCAGCAATGGTGGCGCTTTGTCGTATCCGACGGCAGTGCCAACCACCAGCGCACCCGTTTCGACAACCAATAGCGCTACTACCCCCGGCGCCATGTATAAACCTGCGGTGTCCTACCCTTTATCGCCGTAATGCTTGTTCTTGTTCCGTGTTCGTTGCTCTCGTGTTTATAGAGCCGATATTCATAACGCTATTCAGGTTGAACTATGTCCGATTCCGTGCAGTCTTTACCTTCTGATAAAAAAGCCAAGAAACGTGCCGCTCGTGTGCGTTTTCGGTTTGCCGATGCCAAAGTAAGTACCATCTTGATGCTGGTGCTGGCTACGTTCATGGCGTTGATCATGGCAGTTGGCGGGATGGCCGCGTGGTTCTTATCGCAAAACTTTGACGATGTACGGGCGTTGGAGCGCCAGAACGAACGTTCGCGCCAGGTCATTCAACTGGGCGCCGATATGATGGCTGCCCGTGTTTCCTTGTTAAGCGCTGCGCGTTTGCATCAGGAAGCCGCTGTCAATGGCGAGGACAAGTTGCTACGTAATGCCCGCGCGATGCTGGATGAGGCAAACAAGCAATTGGCCGGTGTAAAAAGCGACTTTATGGCGTTTCGCAAGAACACGCCCGACACAGTGGATGGCCGCCGTTTAGCAACGCGCATCGTCAGTACATACCAGCCCTACATGGATGACGGCATCGACCCTATGGTGCAAGCGCTGGAGAGCAACGACTACACGACTTTCTATTTCGTCAACAGTGAATTCGGCATTGCCCGCAGTGATGCATTTCAGAAGTCTATCGATGACTTCTCTGCTCACATGATCAAGATGCAGGAAGAGTTTTTCGTGCAGGCCGAGGCAAAGTTCAAACAAGCCTTGGTGGCGATAGGTGTGGCGATTATTATCGGTTTCTTGCTGATGATAGTGATGCGTATCGTGTTTGGCCGAGTTGTTGTGAAGCAGTTGGTGCAGGCGGGTTCTCATTTTGATCGTATTGCCGGTGGCGATCTGACCCAGCGCATTGATGTCAGGTCACGCAATGAAATTGGGGTGCTGTACGAAGCCTTGCGCCGTATGCAGGAAAGCTTGACGCGTACCGTAAGCACCGTGCGCCAAGGGGTTGAGGAAATCACCCTGGGTTCGCGTGAGATTTTCATGGGCAATACCGACCTTAGCAGCCGCACCGAGCAGCAGGCAGCGGCTTTGCAGCAAACCGCGGCCAGCATGGAAGAACTGTCCAGCACGGTACGTCAAAACACCGAGAACGCCATGCAGGCCGACAAGCTTGCCAAAGGTGCATCCGAAGTGGCATTGCGCGGCGGGAAAGCGGTGTCGGTTGTTGTTACGACCATGGACGAGATTTCCACCAGCTCCAACAAGATGTCGGAAATTGTTGGTGTTATCGATGGCATTGCTTTCCAGACCAATATCCTGGCGTTGAATGCGGCAGTGGAAGCTGCCCGGGCAGGCGAGCAAGGCAAGGGTTTTGCCGTGGTGGCCGGTGAAGTGCGTTCGCTGGCTCAACGCAGCGCGCAGGCAGCCAAGGAAATCAAGGTTCTGATCGAAGAGTCGTTGTTGAAAGTGCGTTCCGGCGCCAAGCAAGCCAGTGATGCTGGCGACATCATGCGGGAAGTGGTTGGTTCGGTGCAAGGTGTCACGACCATTATGGGCGAGATTTCGTCTGCCTCTCATGAACAGTCTGACGGTATTCAGCAGGTCAATCAGGCCGTGACTGAAATGGACAACGTTGTGCAGCAGAATGCCGCGTTGGTTGAGGAGGCCGCTGCCGCTGCCGGTTCGCTGCAAGACCAGGCTGCCCGCTTGACCGAAGCAGTATCGGTTTTCAAGATCAATGCGAATGAAGTGATCGATATGCAAGCGCAGCCCGCTTCCGTATCGGGGTCTGGCGCCTACAACGCTTTGCAGGGTTCGTACTCTTGAACTGATGGCATGAGCCGCTAATAAAGCGGGCTCTTAAAACAATTCGGCGCCCTCGATAGGGCGTCGAATTGTTTGTATTGTCGTTATGCTTGTTTAAGGCCCCGCCAAGGCTTGGGCCAACTTGGACATGGCGCTGTAACCCGCATCGAAAAGATTCGTCAGGAAAGGTGTGGTTTGGGGGAGGACAATGGCAAGCAATGTCAGTCCGGTCATCAGGCTGATGGGAAAGCCGACAGCAAATACCGATAGTTGCTGCGCGGTGCGGTTCAAGATCCCCAGCGCCAGGTTGATGGTGAGTAGTACGATAATCAAGGGTAGCGCCAGCAGCATGCCTGATACCATCACTTGCGAACTCCATTCGAACAGCACACCCCAGCCGTTGGGGTCGAGTGCTCCTATACGTATGGGCAAGATGTCGAAAGTGCGCATAAAACCGCCTAGCATCAGCAGGTGGCCATTCACAGCGAGGAAAAGCAGCATGGCCACTACGTTCATGATACGAGCCAACACTGCAGTATTTGCACCTGTTGCCGGGTCGAAAAAGGAAGCGAACGACAACCCCATTTGCAGGCCTATGAATTCGCCGGCGGTTTGCACCGCGGCGAATACAACCCGCATGGTCAAACCCAGCGCCAAGCCAATAAGCACTTGCTGCACGGCTATCCACAGGCCGGCATAAGAGGCGGTAGGCAGGTCAGGCATGGGTCCCAGCGCAGGGGCGATCGCGATAGTAACGATGGCGGCAAAGCCGATCTTGACTTGCGATGGAATGGCGGATTCGCTAAGCAGCGGAGCGGTAAGCAGCAAGGCCAGGATGCGGAAAAACGGCCATAGAAAAGCGTTGATCCAGGTATAGAGCTGGTCGATATCAACCGAAATCATGATGTGTCCTCCCCGCGGCGGGGGGCTTTATGATGCCAGGCCGGGTATTTGCGAGAACAGGTTCTGCATATAGTCGACCATGCTGCTGATCAACCAGGGGCCAAGCAGCACTAGCGTTGCACCCACTGCCAACAACTTGGGGATGAATGACAGGGTCATTTCATTGATTTGCGTGGCGGCCTGAAAAATACTGATGAACAAGCCTACAAACAAGGTGACCAGCAATAAGGGGCCTGCCATGGTCAGCGCTAATTTCATGGCGAGGTAGGTCATGGACATGACGGCTTCGGAATTCATGCTTCCCCCTTACTGATAAAAGCTTCTGGCCAGAGACCCAAGCAGCAAATGCCACCCATCGGCCAGTACAAACAGCATAAGCTTGAATGGCAGCGATATGGTGACCGGCGGCACCATCATCATCCCCAAGGCCATCAGCACACTGGCAATGACCAGGTCAATGATAAGAAAGGGTATGAAGATGGTAAAGCCAATTTGAAATGCGGTCTTGAGCTCGCTGGTGACGAAGGCGGGCACCAGGACGCGTAAAGGCACTTGTTCGGGGCTGTCCATTGCAGGCACATTGGCCATATTGGCAAAGAGCGACAAGTCGGTTTCGCGTGTCTGGTGCAGCATGAACGTGCGCAGCGGCTTGATGCCCACGTCCAGTGCTTGCTCAAATGAAATGGCGCCAGCGCTTAACGGTTGGTAGGCTTGTTCGTAGATTTGATCGAAGACAGGAGACATTGTGAAAAATGTCAGGAACATTGCCAGGCCAATCAGCACCGAATTGGGTGGCGAGGCGCCCGTACCCATGGCGTTGCGCAGCAGACCCAGCACAATGATAATGCGGGTAAAGCCGGTCATCATCAACAGCATGGCCGGCAAGAACGACATCATGGTCAGCATGGCCAGTGTCTGTATGCTTAATGACCAAGTCTGGCTGCCGTTGGCGCCGGGGGTGGACGTGATGGCCGGCAGCGTTTGCGAGAAACTGATGGCGGGCAGGAAAAACGCCAGCAAGGCAAGCGCCAGCAGCACCCATACCTGCATGGCGGGCGCATTCAGAATGCGGAAAGTCTTGGAAAGAAAGCGAGTCATTGCTGCGGAAAAGGGCAGGCGCACTTAGCGGCCTTTCATGATTTTGCCTAGCGTGGCGGCAAAACCGTTGGGTGGGGCGCTGGTTTGCGTGGCGCTGGCAGCGGGATCCGCCGGCGGTAAGGTGTGCAGCAAAGAAATCTGGC
Source organism: Candidimonas sp. (assembly GCA_035514715.1). Classification (GTDB taxonomy): domain Bacteria; phylum Pseudomonadota; class Gammaproteobacteria; order Burkholderiales; family Burkholderiaceae_B; genus Pollutimonas. The sequence continues at coordinate 1,798 of DATJCP010000218.1, read as the reverse complement.
TGCTGGTTATGCCCAGCACCAGGCGGGCATCTTCGACCTCGACCAATGCCACATAAGCTTTTGCTCCCAGGCTTTGCGAGCCCAGGACTTTGATGGCCTGGGCGTTGCCTGTGCGCAGCCAGCCGGCCCTGCGGGTCAGCCACGCACCAGCCAGTATCAGCATGACAATGAAAATCAGGCTGACAATAAGGCGTAGTACGTCGGCTTCATTCATGATGGAATTATCGGCGGCCGTTAAGTCGGCTGATGCGGTCCGACGGCGTTACGATGTCGGTGACGCGTATGCCGTATTTTTCGTCGACCACAACCACTTCACCTTGTGCGATAAGGTAGCCGTTGACGAAAATATCCATCGGTTCACCGGCCAGGCCGTCCAGTTCCACGACCGAGCCCTGGCCAAGCTGCAGGATGTTCTTGATCGTGAGTCGCGTGCGGCCCAGTTCCACCGTTAGTTGGACGGGGATATCCATGATCATGTCGATATCGCTATTGCCTTCAATATCGACACTCGACAGGGGCTGGAAAACATGGGCTGCAGGGCTTGCCGCGGCAGTTGCCGCAGGCTGGGCCGTTTGCGCTGCTGCGGGTGCGGCAGTCTGCTCGGCCAGCGCGCTGGCCCAGTCATCGACTTCCTGAGCCAGGCCGTCAGCCTGGGTGGATTGGCTTGTCGTATGAGCGGTTTGCTCGGATAACGCGGCAGCCCAGTCCAGTTCGGGGCTGTCGGGAGCTTCGCTATCTTTGGCGATATCTTGCTTTGGATCAGTCATGTTTCTTTGCTTGAGTGAGTTCGGTTTCGGAATTCGCCAGTATCTTGTTTACACGCAGAGCGTATCGGCCATTGAAAGTGCCGTAGTTGCATTCCAGGACTGGCACGCCGCCCACATGGGCGGTGACGGCAGGGGAAATATCAATAGGTAAAATATCGTTGACCTGCAGACGCATGAGTTCGGCGATGCTGGTCTGGATGTGGGCAAAGTCGGCAGCCAGCACGACGTCGGCGCTACGCACTTGGCGGGACAGTTGCTGCATCCAGCGCTGGTCGATGGCGCCGACATTGACCTCTTGCAGCGGGCGGGTCAGCAGGTCGCGCACGGGTTCGATCATGGAATAGGGCAAGCAAATATTCAGATTGCCGCCTGACGATCCCAGTTCGATATTGAACGAAGACACCACGACGATTTCGTTGCCGCTGCTGATGCTGGCAAATTTGGTGTGCATTTCCGAACGTACGTATTCGAACTCGATCGGATACACCTGTTCCCAGGCGCTGCCGTAGCTTTCCAAAGTCAGATTCAGCAGGCGACGGATAATGCGCTGCTCGGTCGTGGTGAAATCACGACCTTCGACCCGTGTACTGTAACGGCCATGGCCGCCGAACATACTGTCGATAACCAGGAACACAAGGTTGGGATCGAACGAGAACAATGCCGCGCCACGCAACGGCTTCATAGTGACCATGTTCAAGTTGCTGGGCACAGGCAGGTTGCGTTCGAATTCGGAATACTTTTGTATGCGTATCGAGCCGACGGTAATGTCGGCGTTGCGGCGCATGAAGCTGAGCATTACGGTACGCAGCCGACGGGCAAAGCGTTCGTTGATAAGCTCGAGCGTTTGCATGCGATGGCGTACCACGCGGTCTGGCGAGCTTAAGTCGTAAGGACGTACGCCGCTCAAGTCTTCGACTTGAGGCGATTTTTCGTTGCTCTCGCCGGTTACGCCGGCCAGTAGTGCATCGACTTCATCTTGCGAGAGAAGGCTTTGATATGACATTTATTGAACCACGAACGCAGTAAATAAC
>DATJCP010000217.1:0-3944 GCA_035514715.1 Candidimonas sp. | reverse complement strand
GATTTTCGTACCGTTGCTCATGCCTATTGCCAACGCCTACCAGTGGGATCCGGTGTGGTTCGGCGTGCTGTTGACACTGAAGGTGGCGCTGGGGCAGTTTACGCCGCCCCTGGCTGTGAACCTGATGGTCTCGTGCCGTATCGCCAAAGTGCCGATGGAAAGCACAGTGCGGTGGGTGGTGTGGCTGCTGGCATCCATGTTCCTTGTTCTCGTCCTGGTAATTGTGTTTCCCGAGCTGGCCTTGTGGCTGCCTCGTTACCTGGGCTATTGACCGTAGCACCGGCAGTATGCTGCCGGTTTCCCTTGATGTATTCGTTGTTGTTCGCCGTCTTTTATTAATGCCTTCAAAATAAAAAGGAATACCCATGAAGATCCGTGCTCTGCTTGGCGCCATCACATGCTCGATCGCAGCCCTTGCCGCTACCTCGACGGCTTATGCCGCCGACTATAAGTCCGAATACAAACTGTCCATCGTCGTAGGCACCACCTTTCCCTGGGGTCAGGGCGCCGAGATATGGTCCAAGCTGGTGCGCGAGCGTACCGACGGGCGCATCAACATCAAGATCTACCCCGGCACATCGCTGGTACAGGGCGACCAGACACGCGAATTCACCGCTATCCGTCAGGGTTTGATCGACATGGCCATCGGCTCGACCATCAACTGGTCGCCGCAGGTAAAACAGTTGAACCTGTTTTCCCTGCCATTCCTGATGCCCGACTACGCCGCCATCGATGCGCTGATTCATGGTGAAGTCGGCAAATCACTGTTCAAAGACATCGAAAAAGCAGGCGTACTGCCGCTCGCCTGGGGCGAAAACGGCTACCGCCAACTTAGCAACTCCAAGCATGTCGTAAAGGCTCCTGAAGACCTTAAAGGCATGAAGCTGCGTGTCGTAGGCTCGCCTTTGTACATCGACACTTTCACTGCCCTGGGCGCCAATCCCACGCAAATGAGCTGGGCCGATGCACAGCCTGCCTTGGCTACCGGTGCAGTGGATGGCCAGGAAAATCCCTTGTCCATTTACGCTGGCGCCAAGCTGTATGACGTCGCCCAGAAATACTTGACGCTGTGGAACTATGTCGCCGATCCGCTGGTGTTCGTAGTGAACAAACAGGTATGGGAGTCATGGACCGAAGCCGACCGCAAGATCGTGCGTGAGGCCGCCATTGAGGCTGGCAAACAGGAAATCGTCATTGCACGTAAGGGTGTGACGCCTGAAGATCCGTCGATGCTGAAGGATATTGAAAGCCATGGCGTAACGGTGACCAGCCTTACGCCTGAGCAGCACCAGGCTTTCGTTAAGGCAACGCAGCCGGTGTTCGATAAGTGGAAGAAGACCATAGGCGAAGAGTTGGTATCGCAAGCGCAGAAGGATATCGCTAATCGCAAGAAGTAAGATTCATTCAGCGAGCGTACTGTGGGCGTACTGTTGGAGTACGCCCATTGTGCTTTTTGGGGTACGGCTACGGTTTACCACTTCTGTTGCCTTGATCTCTTTTAACACGGCACAAGTGTGTCGCTTGCTGCCTTGATCTCTTCTTAACACGCCGCTGGTGTGGTGATGGAGATATGTGCTCCTCGTGACCCTGTTCGGCGCCCTGCGCGCCGAACCAGCGTGGCCTCGTTCGTCCAGCCCATTCGGGCTTCCCTTCACTTACGGCCCGCTGGGGGCCCCGAAAGTCGCCCATATCTCCATCACCGCACCAGCCGCTGCATTATGTATGTTGGCAAGGTCGCTAGGACGGGCTGGGTGCTTGGCCTTTTTGCGTCGGGCATGGCTAGTTCAGAAGAATTCTTGCGCTCGTTCTACGCGCCCCGCCAGCCGGGGCTGCTCGAACTTTGGGCCAGGTATTGGCGACGGTCGCTAGGTCTCCGATGTCTCGCATCGTCACAGACCTAGCCTATAGCTGCAACGATTCATCCCTGGCGGCCTACTAATAACGGCCCAGTTATCGCCAACGTCACGCAAAAAGGCCAAGCACTCCACCCGTGCCAACGACATGCCAATGTCTACCTATTGCAGCGTGGCAGGTCCTAGGGTGTGGTGTTGCAGCGACGTTCAGGGCCGAGCGGGCCGCAGGTGAAGGAAAGCCCGAACGGGCTGGACGAACCGGGCCACGCGTGGATCGGCGCCGTAGGGCGACGATCCCAAGGCCATGAGGAGCGCAACACCACACCCTAGGACCTGACACGCGGATTAAGAAAGAAACACCATGGCCAATGACACGGGCATACATCTCAAGAAAGCAGCGTCGGATCTATTTCCTGCAGACAATCCTCTGCCGTCCCCACCACCACATGTGCACTGCACGCAATCATCAGATTCAAGTTAAGGCCAAAATCCTCAACGGTATAACCTTGCGTATCCACATAACTGCGCGTTCCCGGCGCCTTATGCACCGCTACCTGCTCCACTAGCGAACGGGCTTGATCGGTATAGACCCACACCGGCTTTTTCAAAGCCGTGGCATAGCCCACTTCAAATACCGTGCCCGAATCAGGCTCCGCCCCCCGGAATGCATTCAGATTGGCCATCAAGATATCCGCCTGATCGATCAAGGCAATATTGGCGCGATAAATCCAGCGCGCCATTTCTAGGGTAGTCAGTCCTTTAGGCACAGAGTTATCGAGAGGGTAAAGCCCCTCGAAACCATACTTTTCGCAAAGCGTCTTTAACAACTTGCCATATTCCAACGCATCCGGACGAAACACATCAAAGCCCGCCAGATAGATCTTTTTCACCTCGTCCTCCTACTTGAATGCGGTTTCAATAAAGCTGCGCAATTTACGAGAATGCAGACGCTCGCGCGGCATTTCGCGCAGTTTTTCCAAGGCCCGTATCCCAATATGCAGATGCTGGCCGACCTGAGTCCGATAAAAATCGCTGGCCATACCCGGCAATTTCAGTTCGCCATGCAAGGGCTTGTCGGATACGCAAAGTAAGGTGCCATAGGGCACGCGAAAACGAAAGCCGTTGGCGGCGATAGTGGCCGACTCCATATCCAGCGCAATCGCACGCGATTGCGATAGGCGCTGCACGGGTTCGCGATGATCGCGCAATTCCCAGTTGCGATTATCGATGGTAGCCACCGTGCCCGTGCGCATGATTTTCTTCAGTTCCCAGCCAGACAGGCCAGCCACCTCGGCCACGGCTTCCTCCAGTGCAACCTGGATTTCGGCCAGAGGCGGTACAGGCACCCAGTTGGGCAAATCGTCGTCCAGCACGTGATCCTGACGTACATAGCCGTGGGCCAATACATAGTCGCCCAGGCGCTGCGTGGTGCGCAGCCCGGCGCAATGTCCCAGCATCAGCCATGCCGATGGCCGCAGCACCGCCACATGGTCGGTAATGGTTTTGGCATTCGACGGCCCTACCCCGATATTGATCAGGGTGATGCCCATGTGCTTGTCGCGCACCAAGTGGTACGACGGCATCTGGGGTACACGGCCCAAAGGCGTGCCGATACGCTCGGCGTCTGGCCCGGCGCCCGTAATGATATTGCCCGGCTCCACCAGCGCGGTGTAGCCGCCCTCCCCCGAAGCCAAGGTTTCTTTGGCCCACTGGCAAAACTCGTCGACATAGAACTGGTAGTTGGTAAACAGCACGAAGTTCTGGAAGTGCTGGGGCGCCGTGGCCGTATAGTGCTGCAAGCGATGCAGGGAATAATCCACGCGCGGCGCGGTAAAAGGAGCCAGAGGCAAGGGTTCACCGGGCTTGCCATGCCACGTTCCGTTCACGATCGCATCGTCGGTGACCGCGAGGTCGGGCACATCGAAATGATCCCGCAATGCATCGCCCAGAGCATCTGCATAGGTGCCCTCCACATACTGCCCATCGAAAAATGAAAAATGCAACGGTATGGGCATATCGGATTCGCCGATCTCGACGTGCACGCCATGGTTCTTGATCAACAGGCTCAGTTGCTCAAGCAAGTAATCGAAA
>DATJCP010000216.1:0-2716 GCA_035514715.1 Candidimonas sp. | reverse complement strand
CCTGCATGACGCGCTTCATCTTGGGCGATGATTTTATAAATGGCCTTGATCACCGGCTCGGTATGCCAATCGGCGGCACGGCGGTACCAGTGATTCAGACGGACTTCGCCGCAAAAATGCAGCATCAGGGTTTCCATGGCCGGCGCCGGATCGAATTCAAAGCGCACTTTGTGCAGCTCTTCTTCGGTCGGAACCAGTTCGGGACGGAAACGGCGCAAATATTCGATTAGCGCGAGCGAATGCTTTTGCTCTTCAAAGAACCATACCGACATGAAAGCGCAAAAATCGCTATCGTCGCGGTTGTCGCGCAGGAACATTTCTGTTGCCGGCAACGCAGCCCACTCGGTAATGGCATTCATTTTGATCGTATAGGCCTGGTCGTCCGTCAGCTTGCTGGCGTCGTACTCATCCCAAGGAATATCGGTGCCCATGTTCCAGCGCACGGCTTCCATCGATTTGAACAATTCAGGATAAAGCATAGAGATCTCTCTTAAGTATGACGCGTAAGCGCCCAGATGGCCACACCTACAGCCACCGCCACGACGGCAGTAAGCGCCGTCAGTAGCCGGTTCGTCTGTTGACTCGCTCGACGCAGGCGTTCAAGCTCCAAGTTTAACCTAGGCCCTGTGTCAGGCCTGTTAAGGTTGGAATAAACCAGGCGCGGAATTTGCGGCAGAATCTGCGCCCATTGACTGGCTTCCTTCTCTAGACGCGTACGCAGGCCCTTTACACCTATGCGTTCGTGCATCCAGTTTTCAAGATAAGGCTTGGCTGTTTGCCATAAATCCAGGTTGGGATCCAGATCCCGCCCCATTCCTTCCACGTTCAGCAAGGTTTTCTGCAACAACACCAATTGCGGCTGGATTTCAACATTGAAACGGCGCGAAGTCTGGAACAGACGCAGCAACACTTGGCCCAGGGAAATTTCTGACAAGGGCCTATCGAAATAAGGCTCGCAAACCGCACGCACAGCCCCTTCCAGGTCTTCTTCGCGCGTAGTGGGGGGAACCCACCCCGACTCGATATGCAGCTGTGCAACCCGCCGATAATCGCGCTGGAAAAAAGCCAGGAAATTTTGCGCAAGATAGTTTTTATCGAATTCGGATAGCGAACCGACAATACCGAAATCAAGTGCTATATAACGACCCAGCGTTTCAGGAGCATCTGAAACGTAGATATTACCTGGATGCATGTCGGCATGGAAGAAGCCGTCGGAGAAAACCTGGGTGAAGAAGATTTCCACGCCGGTACGCGCCAACTGTTTCAAATCGATATTGGCGGCTTGCAAACGCTCGGTTTGGCTAACCGGTATACCGCGCATACGCTCCATGGTAAAGACCGTGGTTGCGCAGTGTTCCCACACTACTTCTGGCACCATCAACAACTTGCTGCGGCCGGTGTCGGGTCCGAAATTGCGCCGCAACTGGCTGCAGTTGGAAGCCTCGCGGATAAGATCCAGCTCATCGTGCAAATAGATATCGAATTCGGCCACAACCTGACGCGGCTTCAAGCGGCGGGCATCGGCGGCCAGGCGCTCGACCAAGGCAGCCAAGGTACGCAATAAAGTCAGGTCTTTTTCTATGACTTCGCGCATGCCGGGGCGCAGCACTTTAACCGCCACTTCGCGGCCATCGTGCAAAACGGCAAAGTGAACCTGGGCAATCGACGCCGACGCAATCGGATCGGTATCGAATTGCTTGAACAGTGTGTGGGGAGAAGCGCCCAGCGCCGCCTCGATAAGCGCTGCGGACTGGTCCGACGGGAACGGCGGCACGCGGTCTTGCAGCAATGCCAATTCTATGGCGATATCAAGCGGAATCAGGTCGCGCCGGGTGGAAAGCACCTGGCCGAACTTCACAAAGATAGGCCCCAGCGATTCCAGTGCGATACGCAACCGCACGCCGCGCGCCATCTTCGGCGCGCGGCCCAAGCGGGCAATACGCAACAAACCGTAGGCGATCGGGTGCTTGATACCCGACAGCACGAGCTCATCAAGCCTGAAACGCAGGGCGACAAAAATAATATGGAGCAGGCGAAAGAAAGTAAACATGATCAGGCCTTGCCTACGGAGCGGCGAAACGCGCCTTCTGCCAAGCGCCCAACCCTGGCCTCAAGGCCATCAAGCTTGGCACTTATGCCTTGCAAGCTAGCCACATGGTCGTCAAACGCCGGACGGCTTGCCATCAGCCTGCTTTCTTCGGACAGGAATTCGCCCACGTTGCCAGCCAGCCGCATCGCCGAAGACTGAATGCCGCCAACCAGCATTTGGCCGGTCTGCAGCAAACGCCGTGCAGCCATATCGCCCACCAGCTTCGACAAGTCTTCTTCGACATCCCAACGCAAATCCCGGGCAAGGTCAGAGACCAGTTGCGCCAGGCCCGCATCGCCTTCGATATGCATCAGTTCGGTTATCAGGGCGGGATCGCGCGCATGCAGCACAGCAGGCAGCTCTGCCACCCTGTTTCCCGGGATGGTCAGAGTCACATCAGGCACTACGGCAGGATCGGAGGCCTGGACCAAACCGCCTGCCTGCACAGTCAGGCTCATTTTCAGACTGCCGACGATAAATCGCGCCGTTTTACCCGAGTGCCGGCTTAAGCGGTCGCGCGCCCAGCCTTCGCGTTGCAGCAGCTTATTGAGCGCGCGCGCGTAAAGCGCAGTCGGTGCAAGAAATGTAGGCAAAGGAAACATGTTTGGACTTGTGCGGCAAAGCCGG
>DATJCP010000215.1:0-6319 GCA_035514715.1 Candidimonas sp. | reverse complement strand
TTCCGGCTCGGAACGCCCGAAGTGCCCGTAAGCAGCTGTTTTGGTGTAGATGGGGCGCAACAGATCCAGCATGTTGATAATGCCCTTGGGACGCAGATCGAAATGCTCGCGCACCAAACGGGCGATTTGGTCGTCAGGAATAACGCCCGTGCCTTCGGTGTAGACCGTGATGTTGATGGGTTCGGCCACGCCGATGGCATAGCTGACCTGAACCTGGCACTGACGCGCCAGACCTGCCGCCACGATGTTCTTAGCCACATAGCGCGCCGCATAAGCCGCCGAGCGGTCTACCTTGGATGGATCTTTGCCCGAAAAGGCGCCGCCGCCATGCGGGCAAGCACCGCCGTAGGTATCGACAATGATCTTGCGCCCGGTAAGACCGCAATCGCCCTGCGGCCCGCCGATCACGAATACACCCGTCGGGTTGATCATGAATTTGGTGGAAGGCGTCAGCAAGCCATCGGGGAAGCAAGGCTTGATGATATTTTCAATGACGGCTTCCTTGATTTCGCTTTGCGAAATTTCCGGAGCGTGCTGCGTAGACAGGACGACGGTATCGACTTCGACCGGCTTGCCATCGACATAACGGAACGTAACCTGCGATTTGGCATCGGGGCGCAGCCAAGGCAGGCGGCCATCTTTGCGCAGTTCGCTTTGGCGCTGCATCAGGCGGTGCGCATACCAGATCGGCGCGGGCATGAGATCGGGGGTTTCGTCGCAGGCGTAACCGAACATCAAGCCCTGGTCGCCGGCCCCTTGATTCAGGATTTCTTCTTCGCTGCGGTCAACGCCTTGCGCGATATCGGGCGATTGCTTGTCGTAAGCCACCAGTACTGCGCAGCCCTTGTAATCAATACCGTACTCGGTATTATCGTAGCCAATACGCTTGATGGTATCGCGCGCTACCTGGATGTAGTCGACATTGGCTGTCGTGGTAATTTCACCAGCCAGCACGACCAGACCTGTATTGCACAAGGTTTCGGCCGCTACGCGGGCATTTGGGTCTTGGGTGAAAATGGCATCCAGAATGGAGTCGGAAATTTGATCGGCGACCTTGTCGGGATGCCCTTCGGATACGGATTCGGATGTAAAAAGAAAATCGTTGTTTGCCACGGCGATACGTCCTGTAGAAACACTGGTTGCCCAGCACAGAGGTTGAACGAAACGCGTTGCACCTCGGATGCCTGCATAGCAGTGATAATCAGGGCGCGACGCTTTAGCGGTTTTTTTACACCCCATTCCTGAAAACGGGGTGCTATCGCTCCGCAAGTTGTCGGTTAACTCAGCGATACATGCCATTTTAAGCGAAAATACGGCAAATTGCTTTTTCCCACTTATTACACAAGGGTTATAGCCGACTCATGTTCCTGGCTTTATTTCGTTTTCTGGCATGGATACCGCTTCCGATTCTGCACGGCATCGGCAACTTTGCGGGGCGCGCAATCTACGCCTGGCCCGGCCGATATCGCAAGCGTCTGCAAACCAATGCTCGACAGGCAGGCTACACCGATCCGGCCTTTGCCCGTGCATCGGCTGGCCAGACCGGCGCCATGATCCTGGAAACACCCAAAGTCTGGCTGCAAACCGAAGAAAGTCTGCGCAAAGTGCAAAGCGATGACAATGCCGTTGTGCATGAAGCCCTGGCTGAAGGCCGCGGCATTCTGTACCTGACGCCGCATTTGGGTTGCTTTGAAATCACCGCGCGCTACCTGATCCAGCACGGTCCCATTACGGTCATGTACCGACCGCCGCGCCAGGCCTTCCTGGAACCCATCATGGAACAGGCCCGCAATACGTCCGGGCTCAAGGCCGTGCCCGCCAACATGCAAGGGGTGCGTGAATTTGTACGCGCCTTGAAACGCGGCGAGGCGGTGGGCATGCTGCCCGATCAGGTGCCAGGCAGCGGCGATGGCGTCTGGGCGCCATTTTTCGACAAACCCGCCTACACCATGACCCTGGCCGGCAAACTGGCCGTGCAAACCGGCGTTGCCGTCATCCTGACAGCCGGCGAACGCCTGCCCGCCGGCCAAGGCTGGCGCATCCACTATGTCAGGCTGCCCGAGCCGCTGCCCACTGAACCCCAAGCGCTGGCCACCGCGATCAACAGCGCCATGGAAACGCTGATCCGACGCTTTCCACAACAATACTTGTGGAGCTACAACCGCTACAAAATTCCTAAAGGAGCACCGCCCCGCCCCGCGGATACACCGTTATGAAACTGAACAAACTGCCTCTACTGCGTTCCTTTTTTTCCTACATGGGGCGCAGTCCCTTGCACACCCGGCAACGCTGGGCACGTACTCTGGGTTGGCTGGCCAGCAGGCTGATGCGCTCACGCGCCAATATCGTACGAACCAACCTGGCGCTATGCTTTCCAGAGCGCTCGCCTCAGGACCGGGAAGTTTGGCTGCGCCAGCACTTCTATTTGCTGGCGCAGTCGGTCGTCGACCGCGGCCTATTCTGGTTCGGTCAACCCTCGACTATCGTTGCGACCATACCGATTACCGGCCTTGAGCGCCTGGACGAGCTGCTCAAAGCCAAACGCAAAATCATCCTGCTGGCACCACACTTCATTGGCCTGGATGCCGCCGCTACCCGCCTGACGATGTTCTTGCATGAGTCGGCCACCATGTACACGCGGCAAAGCGATCCCGACGTCGACCAACTGGTGCGCGAGGGCCGCGGCCGTTTCAATACAGTAAACCTGGTCAGCCGCCATGACGGCGTACGCGGACTGATCCGCCACTTGCGTAACGGGATACCTGTGTATTACTTGCCGGACATGGATTTCGGTATTGCCGGGGCGGCTTTTGTGCCTTTTTTCAATGTGCCGGCGGCTACTTTGCTGGCTACTGCGCAAATAGCCAAGACGTGGGATGCCGCTGTTGTGCCTATTCTGAGTCGGCTTAATGCTGAAACGGGTGAGTATCATGTGGAGGTTTTGGCTCCTTTGGAAGACTTTCCGGGTGATCAGACGCCTGTAGAGGCCACCGCTCGTTTGAATCAGTTGATAGAAACCTGGGTACGGTCTGATCCGCCGCAATACTATTGGGTCCACAGGCGTTTCAAGACGCGTCCGGAGGGCGAGAGCAAGTTCTATTGACGGCGGGCTTTGATGGCTTCCCAGTTATCGTTTTTGTGTTGGTTGCATCGGTTCCGTCGGCTCTTATGCTGATGTCATCGTTTTTATGACGGTTCTATCATTTTTTTTATGCGGCGCAGCGATGATCGGACGAGGTTTCTTACGAGCAAATGCCTACGGGACGAATGCTTCAAGCCAGAAACGCACCTACATGCGCTGACCGTACGTGATGCCACGGTCTCCCTCTCTTTGCCCAAACCCACTGTGGGCCGTAGCGGTCTAGGCATGCCTTCTTAGGCGACGGCGGTGACCGGGGCAGGGATTGGCGACTTACGCGTGCGCCGGTTCAAGGCCAATTCACGGGGAGGCAAGGGCGCGCTGTTCGAGCGACCGTTTATGGGCAGCCAGTGGCTGCCCATGGGCGTGAGTTCGCGCCCGCCCCGGGAATTGACCTTGGAACGGGAAGCCTGGCGAAGCACAGGCCGCAAACGCGTGAAGCCAGTCCCTGCCCCGGTCACCGCCGCCGCTCAAGAAAGAAAACAACAACCACCGCTACAGCCCACAAACAGCGGACAAACCCACCGTAATCCGGGATAATCACGTCATGACTTGGAACTTCGCAAAAATGCATGGCGCCGGCAACGATTTCGTTGTCCTGGACGGCGTACGGCAATCAATCGACATGACGCCCGAACGCGCGCGCGCGTTGGCAGACCGCCACATGGGCATAGGCGCCGATCAGATCCTGCTGGTCGAAACACCCCTGCACCCCGAAGCCGATTTCCGTTATCGCATTTTCAATGCCGACGGCAGCGAAGTCGAACACTGCGGCAACGGCGCCCGTTGCTTCATGCAATTTGTGTACGAACAAGGTTTATCCAAGCGCAGCCCATTGCGCGCTGAAATCTGTACCGGCCTGATCACGCTTAGTCGCCTGGATTCCGGCGAAGTATCGGTCGAAATGGGCAGCACCCGATTCGAACCCGAAGCCGTTTCCTTCGACACCCAAGGCCTGCAAACGACGCCCTGCGGCGACGATACGCTTTGGGTCCTACCCTTGCCGGGCCACAACGATGCCCTGCTATCGCTGGTCGCCATTTCCAACCCCCACGCCGTACAAGTCGTGGCCGATGTCCGTACCGCACCCGTTGCTGAAACCGGCCCGCTGATCGAATCGCACCCGCGCTTTGCACAACGCGTCAATGCCGGCTTCATGCAGGTTGTCGACCGCCACACAATCAAGCTACGCGTTTATGAACGCGGCGCCGGCGAAACCCTGGCCTGCGGCACAGGAGCTTGCGCCGCAGTGGTCGCAGGCATCCGGCGCGGCCTGCTCGACAGCCCCGTTCGCGTGCATACGCGCGGCGGCCCGCTTACCGTTGCATGGACCAACAACATCCTGCACATGAGTGGCCCCGCTGTTACCGTCTTTACCGGACAAGTCGATATCGATTTGCTTACCGACTCGTCCAACACCAAGGATTTACTACTCTCATGACCACAAGCAGCCTTTCCGCCGACGATATCGCGCACTTCCTGAAAGATCACCCCAGTTTCTTCCAGGAACATGCCGAACTGTTCTCCAATCTGCGCGTGCCCCATCCCAACGAAACCCGCGCCATTTCGCTGGGCGAGCGGCAAATCCTGACCTTGCGCGCCCGCACCAAGGACCTCGAGTGGAAGCTCTCCGGCCTGGTCCACAACGCCAACGGCAATGAAAAAATCAGCCAGACGCTTACCCAATGGTGCTGCCGCATGCTGGCCGAAGACGACGCCATGCAAATCCCCGCGCATATCGTACGTAGCCTGGGCGACTTGTTCGACCTCCCCACCATTGCGCTGCGGGTCTGGAACCTGTCCCGGCTCGACGACAGCGAATTCACACAGGATGTGACCGACTCCATCCGAACCTACGCACGCGATCTGACCAAGCCTTATTGCGGGCCGCTCAATGGCCAGGAAGCTGCTGAATGGCTAGGCACGCCGCCTGCGTCATTGGCAATCATCGCACTGCGCCCGACTGGCCAGACTGAACCCATAGGCCTGTTGGTACTGGGTTCCGACGACAATGATCGTTTCACCAGCGATATGGGCACTGCCTTTCTGGATACGATCAATGAATTGGCAAGCGCCAGCCTGTTGCGCCTGCAGGGGCCTGCTGCCCAAGAATACGCCTAGGCGGTAGCGATGCACGCCTTGCCCTTGCCCATGGAGCAATGGCTGCAACATTTGCAGGCCCATCGCCGGTACTCCCCGCATACGCTGGCGGGCTATCGGCAAGACCTCTGGCATCTGCTCCAGTGCCACCCCGACACTGCGCTGGACAGTATTACCGAAAGCCATATACGCCATGCCATTGCACGCCTGCACAGCCGGGGCCTCAAACCCCGCAGCCTGGCGCGGGCGCTTGCGGCCTGGCGCGGTTTCTTTCAGTGGTGGGCTCCCGCCGCTGGCCTGGATTGCAACCCCGTCGCCGGCGTACGCGCCCCAAAAGCGCCGCGCGGCTTGCCCAAGGCCTTGTCGGTGGAACAGGCGCAAGTACTGCTGGACCGCCCTAATCTGCCCGAACCAAGCGACGCTGCCGATTGCCGCGATCAGGCCATGTTCGAAGTCCTGTATTCCAGCGGCCTGCGGCTGGCCGAGCTTGTCAGCCTGGACTGGCAATACACACGTGAAGGGCCATACGAATCGCAAAGCTGGATCCAGCTTGCCGAACAGGAAGCCATCGTCAAGGGCAAAGGCAATAAAACGCGCAGTGTGCCACTAGGCGGCAAAGCGATAGCCGCCATAGAACGCTGGCTGGCGCTGCGGCATCAACTACTCTCTGGCAGACAAGACACGGACGCCACATCAGCATTGTTTCTGGGGGTACGGGGCAAACGCATCAGTCCGCGTGTTGTCCAGCTGCAGTTGAACCGGCTGGCCGACCTGGTGGGGCTGCCCGTTCATGTGCATCCGCATAGCCTGCGCCATAGTTTTGCCAGCCATATGCTGCAATCGGCACAAGATTTGCGCGCTGTCCAAGAACTGCTGGGCCATGCCAACATTTCCACCACGCAAATTTATACACGGCTTGATTTCCAGCACTTGGCGCAAGCTTACGACCAGGCCCACCCCCGCGCCAACCGCAAACGCTGATGCGCAGGTGCCAAGTAGCACCTGCCAAACCTGTCTACTTGGCTGGCTGCATCAAATAAATCAATCGCCCGGCATTCCAACTGAACATGCCCAAGTATG
>DATJCP010000214.1:0-5666 GCA_035514715.1 Candidimonas sp. | reverse complement strand
TTGGTAAATGCCAGGCTGCCCTCGCCATCGGGCGCGGCGATGCGAGCCAGTGCCGCTTGGGTAAGCGCCACTGACGTGGTGTCGCCTTGATCCAGTTTATTTTGAAGCGCGAGTAGTGTGGGTAGCATGGAATCAACCAATTAAAAAGGTATAGGCGCAAGCCGCCTTGTGCATGAGGGCCGCCCGTTCCGAGTGGTCCTTGCCTGGGGATTGTAAGTGTGTTCTTACGCGATTTCGGGCAGGATCTTCATGGTGTATTGATGCCGGATGCTGCGCTGGCGTTTGGGATCGAAGAGCTCCATTTCAAACGACTGCGAAGGGCGGATGCCGCCGATGGCGCCAACGGTGCCGCAAGTCATCCCGGCATGCTCGGGGATAGTGTCTTGTGCAAAGTGCCCTTGAATCAGGTCGGACGGGTGGCGCAAGGTTGCAAGCGTGCCTTCCTGGTACAAGACTTTGGTGCCGTTTTCTTCGATCCAAGAGCGCAGCACCAGATCATCCCAGTGATCGGCAACGTCGGCATAGCGCCATGCATCGGTTGCAACGGGCTTAACGCATAGTTGCTTGGACAGCGCCACACTGTGCGATTCCAGCTTGCGGTCGGTATGGTCTGAGGCCAGGCTGACCAGCATTTCGCCGCCTTGCGAGAAAACAAAGACTTCTGCTTCGCCCGACGAGCCGTCGCCGACGACTTCGACTTCCGATTCCTGCGATAGCTGGTTCGAGGCAATGCGGTAGTACAGGGGAACTGCGCTGGGGCGGGGAACCCCTATTTCAGCCAGTTCTTCGATGTGGTGTTCGATGGCCGCCAGGTCGCGTCCTGCCCAACCGGCCACGATGCAGGTTGTGATGTCGACATTGATGGGTTCGCTGCCGGTATCCGTAGCGACATTAAAAGAAAGTTTCATAACGATTCATCCAAAAAATGATTGCATTGCGCCTCAAATACTGAGGCGCGGAATGCTTAGCCAAACACGTTGGGTAGCCAAAGGGCGATGCCTGGGAAGGCGGCCAGCAGGACAATGAGAACCATCATCATGATGACGAAGGGGAAGCTGCCTATCATGACGTCGTTCATGCTGCCGGTTTTACGCAGGCTTTGCACCACGAACAGGTTCAGGCCTACAGGCGGTGTAATCAGCGCGGCTTCCACCAGAACGATGATGACGATGCCCAGCCAGATAGGGTCGTAGCCCAGGGCGATCATGATGGGTGCAACGATGGGAATGGTCGTGATCATCATGGACAGGGTTTCCATGAAGCAGCCCAGAACCAGATAGAACAACACCAGCACTACCAACATCCAGCCTGGGGACACCCCAAGCCCGGTGATGGTGTTGGTAATCGTGGTGGTCAGGCCGGTGGCCGACATGATGAAGTTCAGGAATGCCGCGCCGACCACGATGAGCATGATCATGGCGGTGGCTTTCATGGTGCCTTCCAGCGCTTCCATCAGCATCGTGAACGTGAGCCGCTTTACGCAGGCGGCAAGCACCAGGGCGCCGACCACGCCTAATGCCGCGGCTTCGGTCGGGGTTGCCAAGCCGGCATAAATGGAACCCACCACCAGCAGGAAGATGCCCATGGGCGGTATCAGGTGAACCAGACTGGCGATTCGTTGGCCCCAGGTTGCACGGATTTTCTCTCCGCCCCATTTGGGCTTGATCATGCAGGCGACGGCAATGCTCAGCATGAACAACGCTGCCAGGCCCAGCCCGGGAACAATACCGGCCAGATAAAGTTTAGGCACTGATGTGTTGGTCAGGACGCCATAGATGACCAGGTTGATCGAGGGCGGAATCAGGATACCCAGGGTTCCGCCCGCAGCCAAGCTGCCCAGGAACAGAGATTCGTTGTAGCCCTTTTTGTGGATCTGGGGAATGGCGACAGTGCCGACCGTGGCCGCTGTTGCCACGCTGGAACCCGATGTGGCGGCAAACAAGGCGCTGGCGCCGATATTGGCATGCATAAGCCCGCCGGGCAGCCACGATAGCCAGAGGCTCATTGCGCCGTACATTTTTTCCGCCAGCCCGGAGCGCAGAAGAATTTCGCCCAGCATGATGAACAGCGGAATGGCGACCAGCAGAAATTCATTGCTGGTGCTCCATGACACTTCGCCAATGGCGCGCGTCAGGGGAAGCATGGAATACAAAGGGTCCAGGATCAGGCCGAGTACCCCCAGGGCGGCGCCCACAGGTATGCTCAGGCCCAGCAGGACCAGCAAAAGCACCATGGTTGTTGTAATCATTTTGAATCTCCTAGAACCATGCGTTCACCGGCTTGGGCTTCTTCTTCGGCTTCTTCTTGCGTGCTGCGGATGCCGCAAATCTCACGAACGGTTGCCAAGTCGCCGGTTACCAGGGCGATAGACGAGCGCAACAACATCAGGGCCAATACGACACATAGCCAGACCAGGCCTGCGACCCACAAATATTGGGGAATCCACAACGGCGTGGCAAGTATGGTGTTGGCGGTCGAGTTGTTGGCCCAGGACAAGGCGGCAACGTCGGCGGCATAGCGGGTCAGGAAAACAATGAATACGCCCAGGCAGACTAGTGCAAGCCAGTCCAGTAGCGCGCTGATGCGCACGGGCAATAGCTGATATAGCGCATCGATACGAATGTTGGCGCGCTGCAAGGTGGCAAAGGACAGCGCCCAGGAAATGCTGATGGCGAAGGCGTAGCCGGATAGCTCGTCGGAGCCGCCCAGGCTGAAACTGAAGAATTTGCGTGTGATGACGTCGGCGGAAATATAAATGGCGCTGGCCAGCGTCAGCCCGCCTGCGATCCAGATCGCGAGGCGCGAAAGACTAGTGGCCCCTTTCAGCAATAGGCTGATAAAGGCATAACGATCTGATGATTTCATGATGGTCACCGGTTGGATGAGGTGGCTATCTGAAACACAAGATAGCCACCCGGGAGGTCCCGTTATTTACTTGGAGGCTGTCAGGCCTAACTGCTTGCCGATAGTGTCATTGAAGTCTTTGACGCATTCGGCCGAGCAGCGTGCCGCCCATTTAGGCACGATGGTGTCGGCTGTGATCTTCTTGAGCAGCGCGCGATCCGCTTCGGTGGGCTCGACCAGTTTCATTTTTCCTTTGACTGGCAGTGTGCATGCTGCCGCACCGGTGTTGCAGTCATAGCCCTGTTGGGTTTCTTTCGCTGCGGCGTCCCAAATGTGGTCGATCATGACGTTGATGTTCTTTTGCAAGAAGTCTTGAACTTTGGGGTCAAGCTTGTTCCAGTAAGCCTGGTTGGCCGCATGGATTTGCTGGTTCCAGTTGATGGGCAAGGCATACAAATGGGTGCTGACTTCATACCATTTGGCCGAGTATCCCGACATCGAGCCGGTGATGGCGCAGTCCACGACACCGTTTTGCAAGGCGGGGACAACGTCGCCAAATGGGATGGTGACGCTGGTGCCGCCCAGTGCTTGAACGAATTCGCCTGTGGTGCGGCTGCTGGTGCGTACCTTTTTGCCCTTGACGTCAGCCAGGCTGGAAATGTTGGCGTTGCAGAACAGGACTTGTCCAGGGTAGGTGGAAATGCCCAGCACTTTGATGTTGTTCTTTCCGTAGAATTTCTCGTAGACCGGTTTAAAGGCATCGGTGACTTCCCGGGCGATTTTGGCTGTGGGCGCTAGGCCGGCCAGGTCGATAGCCTCGTTGATGGGATTGTCGCTGGCAAAGTAGGCCAGGGTAGCCGTGCCGATAGGTATCACGCCTTGTCCGATCAGGCGCAGGATTTCCGGGCCCTTCAGACCCATTTCGTTAAAGCCCTTGATGGTGGCCGTGACTTGCCCGTCCGAGAGTTCGGTAACGGTTTTGGTCCAGAAGGGCTGCTCGAAGTTCTGATAAGCGGTCAGGTTGCTTAAGCCGCCCACCACTTGAAGCTGGGTTTTGGGCAAGCCGGCGACTTTCTCTTGCGCGAAGGTGTTTGCACCCAGCAGCAAGCTGCTGGCGGCCAATGTCGAGAGGACTAGACGTTTCATAATGTGTTTTCTCCTGGATGGTTTTCCGGCGATGTGATTGGTTTGCTTTGCGCGCCGGAATTCGCGTACGACTAAAGGTGTAACGAATAAAAAACGAACGGGGCGGAACTGCCAGGCGTTAAAAAGAGGCCAGCTGCGTGTTGTGCAGGTCGGTAATCAGCATGTGGCCAGGGGCGTGGGTAATGCTGAACTCGGGTTTGACCGTCTGGATGATGGATTGCGGGGTTACGCCGCAGGCCCAAAAGACTGGGATTTCGCCATTGTTGATGGGTACGGGATCGCCGTAATCGGGTTTGCCGATATCTTCGATGCCTATCAGTGCGGGGTCGCCCAAATGGACAGGGGCGCCGTGCACGGAAGGAAAGCGCGATGTAATTTGAATGGCGCGGATGGCGTCCCGTGCAAGCATGGGGCGCATGGATACGACCAGCGGGCCTTGCAGTGTCGATGTCGATAGTGTGGGAATGTTTGTGCGGTACATCGGCACATTGGTGCCCTGGCTGATGTGCCGCACGTCGATGCCGTCGGCCAGCAGGGCTTCTTCGAATGAAAACGAGCAGCCAATGGCAAAAGTGACCAGGTCATCCTGCCAGACATCGTGCAGATTACGGGGCTCGGCAACCAGTTCGCCATGGCGCCAAACGCGATACTTGGGCACGTCCCTGCGTATATCCAGATCCTGGCCCAGCGAGGGCGCGGTGAATTCGCCCGGTTCGGTAACGGCTAATAACGGGCAGGGCTTGGGATTGCGTTGGCAAAATAAAAGAAACTCGGCGGCAAGCGTCTTGGGCAGGATCATCAGGTTGGCTTGTACAAAACCTGGCGCCAGCCCGGCGGTGGGGCCGTTATGCTTTTCTTGCCGGATAGCCTGGCGGCATTGGAGCGCACCGATATTGGCTACGTGGGTGGTGTCTTTTGTGTTGTTCATGGAAGCGCCTTAACCCGTTATGTATGTTAAATCCGACCCCCATGATTGCAGCCTATCTTGCCAGCCCTGTCCAATTGTTAGTTCGGATACGGGGCTATAAGAATTTCTTATGACCGGCTTGCTGCCGATTGCGCGGCTATTTCTTGTGCCAGTCTGGCAACGGTGCGTACGGTGTAATTATCGGGTGATTCCATCCAACATGCAAAGAAACTGATGTCGGGTAAACGGCTGCCAACGTCCAGTATGCATAACTTGCCTTGCGATAATTCTTCGGGGATCACTTCAGGGGCAATGACGCACGGCCCTATGCCCCGGCGGGTCATGTGCACTATCGTGCTTAGCGATGCACAGCCGTAGATGCGAGGCGATTTGATGCCTGCGTCTATTAATACGGTTTTGACTGCCCGGTATGGCAGGCTGACGGCGGGATAGGTGATGATGGGATAGGTGGCCAGCTCAGACACTGAAACTTGGCGGCCATGGAGTTTCAGGCTAGGGCTGGCCACCCAAACCAGGGAATGGTCGCATAGGTGCAGGTGCTGCTCCTTTGGCTCTTGTGAAGCGCCCACCAATAGCGCCAGGTCGATTTGATGGGATGCAAGCTGGGCCCTCAGGACATGCGTGGTATCGACGTGGATTTCAACGACCAGGGCGGGGTAGGTGTTGTGCAGGCTTTCGATGAGTTCGTGCAGCCAGGTCTGGACCAGTGTTTCGGCCACGCCCAGGCGCAGCGTCCCGCCAATGGCAT
>DATJCP010000213.1:0-4694 GCA_035514715.1 Candidimonas sp. | reverse complement strand
GGGCCGGCAACAACACCGGCTGATCGAACCATAAGCCTCGAACGCCCATCTTGGGTATGCGCTTGCGCGGCTTGCCGGCATGGTCGGACGCTTTGGGGTAGCGGTGCTGCCGGCGCAAAGTATTGCGCAACTTGGCAAGCAAGGCATCATTCACCGCAAGGGACAGATCGCCTGCCCGTAAACTAAGCGGGTTGGTCTTGCCGCCTGCCCCGCCGCACACCACGATGGGAATGTTGCGCATGCGCGCTTCCAGGATCATGGCGATCTTGGCCTGCGCCTGGTCGGTGCAATCAATAACCAGGCTGGCATCGGCGGCAAATAATGCCGACACATTATCCGGGCCGACAAAGTCGTCGATCATCTGGACGCGGCACTCGGGATTGATGCCATGTACGCGCTGGCCCATGGCCACCACTTTGGACTGGCCCAAGGTATCGCTTAATGCGTGCAACTGGCGATTTATATTGGACTCGGCAATATGGTCGAGATCGATCAGGCTGATCGCTCCTACGCCACAACGAGCCAGAGCCTCAGCGCACCACGAACCGACGCCCCCTATACCCGCAACGATAACGTGTGCGGAACGCAAGCGTTGCAGGCTATCCGGGCCGTACAAACGTTCAAGGCCGCCAAAACGGCGTTCGGTATCAAATTGGCAGGTATCAGGCATGGCGAGGCAAAAAACAATTAACGGAAAATGTGGCGCAACGGTATCACGTCCATGACCATGATAAAGCCTGCACCCTTGCAAGTGATCTAAAATGACAACTATTACGCACTTGAATCGTTTACACCTGAACCACGTGACCCCAACCTTTAACCCCGAACCGCACCCGGCTAGAGCGCCCAGCAGTTTCCGGCTGCTAACCGAAGCCGAACGTCACGCCTCGATGCTTGATGCGCTGACGGGCTGGCAGCCTGACGAAGACCTGTGGGTATACGGTTACGGCTCGCTTATCTGGCGACCCGAATTTGACTTCACCGAACAACGCGCCGCCTTGCTGCACGGCTACCACCGGGCGCTATGCCTATGGTCGCGGGTCAATCGCGGCACACCCGACCAGCCTGGCCTGGTGTTCGGGCTGGATGTAGGCGGCTCCTGCCGCGGCATGGCTTACCGCATTCCGGCCAGCGACGTGCTGACCACCATGGAAGCGCTATGGCGCCGCGAAATGCCCAGCGGCGCGTATATACCAAGGTGGCTGAATTGCCGCACTGACGAGGGGGTAATCAGCGCGCTCGCGTTCACTATGAATCGCAATACCGACGCGTACGTACGCGACTTGTCCACCGACCGCCTGATCAGCATTGTTCGCAATGCCCACGGCACCTACGGGCCTTGCGTCGAATACGTGTTGGAAACCGCACAGGCGCTAAAACAGTCCAATATCCAGGACAAGCGCCTTCAAACGCTGGTTCTGGCGCTACGCAACGCCATCGCCAACGATACCTAGCCGCTGCGCAGGCCCTGCGCGGCCTGGGTTCCCAGGCAAAGCACAAGGCATGCGCAGCATACTCCGGTAAACTACTAGTCCCTCTCTTTTTCTCCTGCCATCATGTCTGTTGCCGATATCCGTCAGAAATACGAAAAGTTCGAGCTGCTTGAATCCTCGCTGGCCGACACGCCGCTGAAACAATTCGCGTTGTGGTTCGACGAAGCCTTGCAAGCCCAGGTACCCGAGCCCAATGCCATGACCCTGGCAACGACCACGGCAACAGGCCGGCCGTCGGCGCGTATCGTGCTGCTCAAGGGTTACGACGACCAGGGCTTCGTATTTTTCACCAACTACCTGTCGCGCAAGGGCAAGGAGATGGAAGCCAATCCTCATGCCAGCCTGCTGTTTTTCTGGCCCGCGCTGGAGCGCCAGGTGCGAATTGAAGGCCGCATAGAAAAAGTCACGGCAGCCGAATCCGACGAATACTTTCACAGCAGGCCGTTGGGCTCGCGCATAGGCGCGTGGGTGTCGCCGCAAAGCCAACCTATTACCCGCGCCGAACTCGAAGCCCGAACGCTTACCTTGACGGAGTCACTGGGCGCCAACCCCGCCCGCCCCGAACATTGGGGCGGCTACCGCCTGAAGCCCGACTATGTCGAGTTCTGGCAAGGCCGACCCTCACGCCTGCACGACCGCCTGGTATTCCAGCGCGAGGCCGACGGCCCGTGGTCGCACTCGCGCTTGGCGCCTTAAGCACCGGGACTGAACAAGGCCGCCATGATTGCAACTCCACCCGATTTCGATGCCGCTTTCTTTCGCTCGGCGCTAGGCCGTTTTGCGACGGGAGTCACCATCGTCACGACCGAAGCCTGCGACGGACAACGCCCCATCGGCCTGACAATCAGCTCTTTCAACTCAGTATCCCTTGAACCGCCCATGGTGCTTTGGAGCCTGTCCAAAGCGGCGTCTTCGCTGCGCCATTTCCAGCAAGCCGAGCGCTACGTGATCCATGTGCTGTCTGCAACACAGTTGCATCTGGCCAAGCAATTCGCCTACGGCCCGCAGGCCGGGCGATTCAACAACGTGGCGCTGACACACGCGCCAGGCGGCACGCTGATGCTGGACGACCCTGAATGCGCCGCCTGGTTCGAATGCCGCAATATCACCCAGCACGAAGCTGGCGATCACCTTATTTTCATTGGTCAGGTAGAGCGTTGCCAGCGCAGCTTCAACCAACCGCTGGTTTATCACGCCGGCGACTTTGACCTGACCCCTTCTACCGAGCCTATGTCCCACGACTAGGAAACCGGTACGGGCACACACATTATTCAGGACATAACATGGCAGCAGACATAGACTGCGTCGTCTTGGGAGCCGGCGTTGTCGGCTTGGCAATAGCACGCGAAATGGCCCTGGCAGGCCGCGAGGTATTGGTGGTTGAAGCCACCGAAGCCATAGGCACCGGCACGAGCTCGCGCAACTCGGAAGTGATACACGCTGGTATTTACTACCCGCAAAACAGCCTGAAAGCGCAGCTATGCGTAGCGGGCAAACACTTGCTGTACGACTATTGCCAGGAACGCGGCATACCCCACCGCCGTCTGGGCAAGCTGATCGTGGCGGCAACCCCCGCCCAAAGCGCGCAACTGGAGCAAATCGCCCAGCGCGCAAGACTGAACGGCGTTGACGACCTGTATGAAATCAGCGGCGCACAAGCGCGCGAACTAGAACCCGCGCTGGCATGCGATGCCGCGCTTGTTTCTCCATCCACAGGCATAGTCGACAGCCACGCCTTGATGCTGGCGCTACAGGGCGATGCAGAAAACCATGGCGCCCAATGCGTTTTCCATACTCGATTCAGCCAGGGCCGAGTCCTGGACTCGGGCGAGTTCCTTCTGCAGTTCGAAGGCGACGAACCCATGGAGCTAACCGC
Source organism: Candidimonas sp. (assembly GCA_035514715.1). Taxonomy (GTDB): domain Bacteria; phylum Pseudomonadota; class Gammaproteobacteria; order Burkholderiales; family Burkholderiaceae_B; genus Pollutimonas. The sequence goes on along the minus strand of DATJCP010000213.1, from coordinate 1,325 downwards.
AAACTGCGTGATCAACGCCACCGGTTTATCGGCGCCTGCCGTCGCCCGCAAATTGCAAGGCCAGCCCCAGCAACATATTCCGCAAGCCTACTATTGCAAAGGCAGCTATTTCACACTGTCAGGACGCTCGCCGTTCAGCCGGCTGATTTATCCCATGCCCGACAGCGCTGGATTGGGCGTGCACCTGACACTGGACCTGGGTGGACAAGCCAAGTTCGGCCCGGATACGGAGTGGATAGACCATGAGGACTATTCGCTGGACGCGCGCCGCGCAGACACTTTCTACGACGCGGTCCGCCGCTACTGGCCAGCGCTGCCCGATGGCGCGCTAAACCCAGGCTACACCGGCATACGCCCCAAGATTGTCGACGCAGGCTCACCCGCTGCCGACTTCATGATTTCGGGACCCGCTACTCATGGCATACCTGGCCTGGTAAACCTGTTTGGCATCGAATCCCCGGGGCTCACCGCCTGCCTGGCGTTGGCTCAAGCCACCCGCGCAGCCCTTACAAACACCTCTATCTAGTTGCTTGAGTTTTAACGATGAACGATTACATACTTACCCTTTCCTGCCCTGACCGTATCGGCATTGTGCATAGCGTATCCGGCTGGCTTCTGAATTTACACGGCAACATCATTGATGCCCAACAGTTCGGCGACCTGGAAACGGAACGCTTTTTTCTGCGGGTGCACTTTCACCTGCCTCAGTCCGCCGACGTAGGTGAGCTGGAAAAATCATTTGCATCAGTTGCCGAAAGATTCGACATGCAGGCGCAGATTTATGACGCTCAGCGCAAGGCGCGCCTGCTGATCCTGGTCAGCCGCCAAGGACATTGCTTGAACGACCTGCTGTTTCGCCAGCATAGCGGGCAGTTGCCTGTGGAAATCGCCGGCATTGTGTCCAACCACAATGACTTCGCAGCGCTGGCGGGTTCGTACGGGGTTCCATTCCATCACTTGCCGGTTACGCCTGAAACGCGTGAGGATCAAGAACGGCAGATCCTGGAACTGGTAGAGCGGGAGAATGTGGATCTGGTGGTTCTTGCGCGATATATGCAGATTCTGTCGAACAATCTGTGCCTGGCGTTGTCAGGCCGGGCAATCAACATCCACCATAGTTTCCTGCCCAGCTTCAAGGGCGCACGTCCCTATCACCAGGCGCATGCACGAGGGGTGAAGATCATTGGTGCGACGGCTCACTATGTGACTGGCGATCTGGATGAAGGCCCGATTATCGAGCAGGATATCGAGCGTGTGGATCATGCGATGAGTGCGCATGATTTGACGCAGGTGGGTAGCGACGTAGAGTCCCTGGTGTTGTCACG
>DATJCP010000212.1:0-33679 GCA_035514715.1 Candidimonas sp. | reverse complement strand
TCGGCGAGGACTGTGTCAAACAAGAGTCGGGCGCCTTGTCGCTCAAGCCACAGACTGAGCGACTGCCCGAAGCCGCAGTAATGACGATAGCTGCTGTCGCCTAGCGCCAGTACGGCGACCTCCAGGTGGCGCAGATTGGCTGCTTCGGCAGCGGACCCCAGCATTTGGCGGTAGAAGGCCTGTGCCATGTCGGGTGGGTCGCCTTCGCCGTATGTGCTGACAATAAACAGCACTGTCGAGAAGCCGGTCAGCTGACGGGGGCTGGTTTGGTCCATTGCCAATAGCGCGGTGCGTCCTGCGCCGAGCGCGTCGGCGGTGCGTTGCGCCAGGTCTTTGGCTGTGCCGGTCTGGCTGGCATAGATAACGGCAATGTCTGCCTTGCCGCTGGCTGGCGCCCGTCTGGCGCGGCGCGTTTTGTGGATGGTGTACCAGACTAGCGCCAGCCATGCGCAGGCGAGTCCGGTTGCTGCAATAGCTTGAGGGGTCATGAGTTCAGGGTTGCATCAGCTTTTGGCTAGCGACAGGAATTCTGCAGTCCATTCGAAAGCAATCTTGTCAGGGCACCTAAGCATGAACAAGGCAGGAATGCGATGTTTTTGTGCATGTTCTAGCCCCCGTTCGGGGCCCATACAGAAAAGCGCGGTAGCCAGTGCATCGGCCATCATGCACTTGTCGTGCAGGACAGTGACCGACGCCAATGGATGCTGTATCGGTCGACCGGTTTGGGGATCCAGGGTATGGCTGTAGCGATGTCCGTCATGCAGGAAGTAGCGGCGATAGTCGCCCGATGTGGCGATGGCGTAGCCGCTAAGCGAAATGGGAAAGAGGTCTGGGCTGTCAGGGATCTCAATGGCCAGCGCCCAGGGGGCTTGCTGGGAGTTTAAGCCACGTGTTTTCAGTTCTCCGCCCAACTCGACCAGGTAGTGTTCGACGGCATGCTTATCCAGCGCTGCGGCGATCTGGTCTACGCCGTAACCCTTGGCGATGGATGAAAGATCGAATTTCAGACCGCCTGGTTGCCAGACGCCGCGATGCTCATGATTCAACGCCGTGTTCTGCCAGCCAGTGTTTGCTAGCGCGGCATGGATGTCGTGGTCGCTGGGTGGAGCGGAAACTTGGCCGCCGGGGCCGAAACCCCACAGGTCCACCAGTTGCCCCAGGGTGGGGTCGTAGGCGCCGCTGGTTTGTTGCGAAACATCCAGCCCATTGCGCAGTACATAAAAGAACGCTTCCGGAAGCTGGTACCAACCCGTCTGTGCCTGGTTAAGGCAACTGATGGTGCTGTCCGTTGCCCATGTGCTCATTTGCCGTGTAATGTCTTCCAGTGCGTTTTCTATTGTGGCGTGCACCGTATGGATATCTAGTCCGCGTGCCGGCGCCAGGAAACTCGCAGACCAGGACGTACCCATGCTGCGCCCTTGAAGCTCTTGAGAGGATGGCATGTGTGAAGTCATTGAAGCTTGTTGCCGGGCATCCTTAGGTCGCCCGGTGCATGATTGGCAGTTTTGTCTTAAGCAGATTACTGAGGCAGCACTTCCAGCGTTGCCGAGTACGACAATCCACGGGCCTTGGCCTGCGGCACGGTGGTCTTCTGGTCGCTGACTTCAGTGTGCATCCAGTATCGGCCAGCATGCGGCCATGTCACTTCGAATTCCCCGGCGTCGTTGGTTTTGATGGACATGGCGTTGGGTGCGTTGCGGTACCGGTTGCCCTCTTGGATGACTTCGATTTCGATTTGTTTGGCTGGCTGGCCGTCAACGGTAGCGATGAACTTGGCTGCTTCGCCTGCAAACAGGTCGTTGAAGTGGTTGACTGCTGCAATGGCGATGCCTTCCTTGACTTCAGGTACAGCGGTGGGCTTGCCTTGGGTTACGAAGGTCTCGATCCGGTTGGCGCGTTGCTGTACGTCCAGCCCTTCCGCGTTGGCGGGTACATGCTTGGCATAGTCGCTGGCTGGGCCGAACCAGCGCTTCATTTTGCCGTTTTCTTTCCAGCGGGCCGACACGCCATTCGAGACGAGTGCAATGCGGTATGTGCCTGTTTCGGTCAGATGCACGTCAAAGCCGCTACGCATTTGGCCGGTGAAGGCGTTTTCGCTGGCGACTGCCTTGCCGCTTGGACTGGTGATTTCCAGGCTTTTGAGCGACAAGGGGCGATGGTTGAAAAAGAATTTGTCATTGCCGACGGCAGCGTCAAACGTGACCCAGCCTTCTGTGCCAGACAGTACGGTGGCCGATGGCACTATCCATGTGTCGTGGGCGTGAGTAATGCCTGGGATTAGTAGGGCCAGGGCAATCAGGGGGGAAGCAAGTCGTTTCATGATATTCAAGGATTAAGAGTGAGTTCGATGGAGCCCAGTTCATGTTGTCCCTGGGCGTTTGCGGTTACGGTTTGGGCGGGCGGCCAGCTCAGCGGCAAGCGCAGCAGTTCGTGTCCACCCTTTTCGCGGGAGGCCTCGACGACCAATTGATAGTTGCCAGGCTCAAGACCAGCCAGCGCTTTGCTCTGGCCCGATACGTTGATGGTTTGTACGCCTACGGCACGTGTGGCGCCGCTGACGCCATCAGCGGGCTTTTCCTGGTTGCGCCCGCTCAGGCGCCACCATTGGCGCAGGTCTTTAAGCCATTTCTTGCCTTCTTCCTGGGGCTTTTCCTGCTCATACCAGACCGCCACATCGCGGATGTTTTTCCTACCCGCGTCTTCAAGCCAGATGGCAATGTAAGGGCGGTGATATTCGGCCGTATCCAGGCGTGGAATGTCGACCTTCAGGGTCATGTCGGCGGCGAGTGCGCGCGTTCCCAGCAGGCCAGTCAGGGCAATCGCCAGGGCGGGTTTGAGCAAGTGTTTCATGATTAGTGAACGAATAAGAGCATAAGAATAATGGGAAGGACGAGGCCCAGGCTGACCAGCGGCCAGGACGAAGGCCGATTGGCTGCATGCAGTTTCACCAGGAACAAGCCCGTCAGGGCAAAAATCAGACAGGCAATGGCGAGGATGTCGATGAACCAGCTCCATACCACGCCGGCATGGCGCCCTTTATGCAAGTCGTTGAAGTAGGCGATCCAGCCACGGCTGCTGCGTTCATATTCGACGGCGCCGTTGGCGACATCAATGGACAGCCAGGCGTCGGCACCGGGTTCGGGCAGCGACAGGTAAATCTCATCGGAAGAGAATTCGGCTGGCCGATTGTCGATATGAATATTCAGTTGCTGGTCTAGCCATGCCTGGAGCGGGCCTGGCAAGGGCCGCTTTTTCTGGGTATGGGTATCTGGTGCGATCAACGCGATGAGTTCAGGCGGTAAATCCAGTGTTTGCGATACGATTTCCGGCTTGGCCTCTATCCACGCGGCGTTATTCAGCGTCAGTCCGGTTGCGGCAAAAAGAATCAGTCCGACCAGGCTCAGTGCGGCACTCATCCAATGCCATTGGTGCAAGGTTTTCAGCCAATACGAGCGGCGTCGGGAGCCGGAAAGAGAAGTCATGTCTGTAGGCAAAGCGTAGAGAGGAGACAAGCCGTGGATTCTACATTAAATAATCGGAATGATTATCATCTTTATTACGAAGGGTGGGTGTCATGTACTGCTTTAAAACTCACGTTGTTGTCGTTTAGGCATAAAAAATTTGATGCAGTGCACATTTTTTCTCCACTTAATGTTACTTTCGCATAAGTTCTGAATTGAATATCTTTAATTGTCATTAAGCGTTCTGGGTTCTGCAGGGTCCAGCCTCGATAATCCGGTTTTATATTTCTCTCATTCGGTGCCTGCGTTGCGAATAGTAGGATGTGTTTTTCATAATGGTTGAGGGATTATGCATCCGCCGCGATGTGTTCGATGGCGAGCCGTCAGGGGGCGTCTGTCTCTGGCGTTTGGCGCTGACGGTAGCGCTATTTACCTGTCCTTTGTTGTGGCTCATTGTCGGTGAGCCTGTTGATGCCATCAGGTTGGGGGCGGCATATTTGCCGCTGCATACAGCCATGGAGGTATTTGCAGCGGTAATAGCCGCCATGATATTTGCGTTGGGCTGGCATCAGGCTGGTAACAGAATGTCATGCAATGTCATGATTTTTTCAGCCGTGTTTCTTGCCGTTGGCCTACTGGACCTGGGCCACTTGCTATCGCTGAGCGGAATGCCGGAATTCATTACGCCGAATTCACAATCCAAAAGTATTGCCTTCTGGCTGGCGGCGCGCATGCTCAGCGCCGTAGCCTTGCTGCTGGTTGCGCTGTTGCCGTGGGTTTTGTATGTCAACGTCCGTATCCGCTATGCCGCGGTGGCGGGGGGATTGGGGCTTGTACTGCTGGTTTACTGGCTGATTCTGTCCCGGCCAGAGGCTGTTCCGCTTACCTTTATTGAGGGGCAGGGCTTGACGCCACTGAAGGTCTGGAGCGAGTACGCGGTGACTGCTCTCTATCTGTTGGCGGCTGTGCTGCTGTTGCGGCATATGCCGCATCGCAAGGCGGGGTACCTGGTATTGGCGGCGGTACTTATGGCGCAAAGCGAGATTTGCTTTACGTTGTACCGGGAACCGGATGACCTGTCGAATGTGGTGGGCCATGTTTACAAAATTGTTGCGTGCTTATACTTGTACTACGCTATTGTCGTGGACGGTATTCAATCTTCCTACCAACAGTTGCGCCGTTCGGCGCAGTCTCAGCTTGAGCACTTGACGCACGATAGCCTGACAGGCTTGCCGAATCGGGGGCTGGCTGTACAAAAACTGCGGGAGGCGCTCGTTGACGCTCGCCAGAGCGGCAGCGCCTTGGCTGTACTCTTTTTGGGGATTGATTCGTTCAAGAAAATCAATGCCACGTTCGGCCATGTCGTGGGCGACACGGTCATTCAGGAGTGCGCCGCTCGCATGGGGCAGGCATTAACGGTTGACGACATGATCGCGCGTCAGGCCGGTGATGAATTCATTGTTCTGCAAAACCATATTCCCGATGGACTCCTGGCGGCACATCTTGCGGAAAAGCTGCTGCAGCAAATGCGTATGCCATTCCGTATCCAAGGGCATGAAATATTATTGAGCGCCAGCATAGGCATTGCCTTGTTCCCCACCGATGAAACGACCGAGAACGGCCTGCTGCACAAAGCGCATATGGCGATGGGCAGCGTCAAAAGAGATACACGCAATGCCTATCGCTTCCATACGTCCGATATGGAGCAGGGCGCCCGCGAGCAGTTGTTGATGGAAAGTGCTTTACATCACGCCGTCGAGAACGGCGAGCTGATTATTCACTATCAACCCAAGGTGAGTTTCAAGTCGGGCGCCGTGGTCGGCGTAGAGGCGCTGGTTAGATGGGAGCATCCGGTGTTGGGTAGGGTGTCTCCCGCCACTTTCATTCCTATCGCGGAAGAAAATGGGTGTATTCACGACATTGGCATGTGGGTTTTGCGGCAAGCCTGTGAACAGGTGAAAAGTTGGGGCAGGCAGGGCTTACCGCAACCGCGTGTATCAGTGAATTTGTCGGCAAGGCAATTCCAGCAGCCCAACCTGGCAAGTCAGATAAGACAGGTCATGCATGAGACCGGTCTTGATCCGGCTGGTCTGGAGCTGGAAATTACGGAAAGCACCGTGATGCAGGATACCGATGCGGCGATTTCCGCGTTGCAATCGTTGTCCCAGCTTGGTGTTGCGTTGGCTATCGACGATTTCGGGACCGGTTATTCGTCGCTAAGTTGCCTGAAGCGGTTTCCCATCGATGTGCTGAAAATCGACCGTTCTTTTATCAAGGACGTGAACCACGACGCCAATGATGCCGCAATTACCCGGGCCATCATTGCTATGGCTCGCGGTCTGGACCTCGCTGTTGTCGCAGAGGGCGTCGAGACGCTGGAACAGGCCTTGTTTTTGCAGGCCAATGGCTGCGATGAAATGCAGGGCTTCTACTTTAGCCGGCCAGTATTGCCTGACGAGCTAGGGAAAATGCTGGGAGCGCCTTTAAGTGTCTACAAAAAGAAAAAAGGCCTTGCCGCACAGCCAGCCTCTTTGAGTGCTGCACCCTGATCGCTTTTTACCCGTCTTAGGCTAACTGGAGATGTGGTGCCGGCTTTTCTGCTGCGCTCTTACGGCTTTTCCGAGACTTGCTCCATAAGCGATCATGCAGCGGCATGAGTACGACATTGCAGATGGGCTCTACCAAGGCAGCTACGCCTCCGGTGGCTAACGAGCCGGTAAATACATAGGTTACGGTAAAGGCAACCGCCATGTGCAGCATGACTTGGCTGGTTTTCTGGGCAAGTAATCGCATGATTTTCTCCGCATGATTGATTTTTGTAAATGATAATCAATATTATTAGTGAGAGAAAGTTGATTGTATGAATCTATGCAATAGCTTGCGGCTATGGAAAGCGGCCAACGCCTTTTCAAGTGCGTTGACCGTCATGCAGGGGCGGGGTTAAGCCGATTATTTGCGTATGGCTTCGATCTGGACAAGCAAGCGGACGTCGTCGGGAATGGCTTTGTCTATGCCCCAGGTCATGCCCCATTGGCTGCGCTTGATGGTGGTTTCAAAGTCGCCGCCGCAAATGTGCGCTTTCATCCTGGCATTGTCGTAGCAATTGAAGTTGCTGGCTGTGAGCGTGACGGGGGCCGTTTTGCCAAGCATGGTCAGTTGGCCGGTGACGGCTTTGACTTTGTCGCCATCGAAGCTGAAGTCTGTGCCGATGAATTTGGCGGTAGGCGACTTGGTCACGTCCAGGAAGTCTTGGTTTTTCAGGTGGGCGTCGAAGCTGGGGATGCCGGAGCTGATGGAGTTGGCGTCAATGGTGATGTCGGCCTGGCCGGTACCGGCTTTGCGGTCAAGCACGATGAAGCCGTCGACTGTGTCGAAGCGTGCGCGTGTTGTCGAGGTTTTGGAGTGAGTGACTTCGAAGTTGACGAAGGTATGGGTGGGTTCTATTTCGTAGCGTATGGGCTCGGCGTTGGCGATGCCGGCGGATAGGCTGGTGAGTGCGATTGCTGTGGCGATGCTGATTTTGGCTGATGTCAGGGCCATTTTGGGTCCTTTATAAGAAGGTTGTTTTTCCGCTTATGGTGGGTGACATAAGGGGGATGCCTTATGTCGCCTAGTGTTGCCATGGCGGGTGGTGAGGTCATTGTCTGTGGTTCTCATGAAGTTTTTTTGATTCTTCGCAAGGTCTGGTTTGCTTGGCGCTGGAACGTAATCCATTGAAACAGGTGATGCTGTTTTTTGGGGTTTTGGGTGTTTGTTTTTCTTGATTGGTGCGTTGTGTTTGATTCGAATTGTTCTGGATTTGAGGAATTGTTCTTTTAATTGATTTGACGTCTTGTTCTTAAGCCGACGTGGTGAACCGGTGCGGGCCTGGCGAATAATCGCTGCGGTCCCTGCGGGATTTCCCGCGTAGTCAGCCAGTCTTGGCGACGGGCGCAAACTCACGGGAACGGACCGCCACTGGCTGTCCGTAAACGTCCCGTTCAAACAGTGCGCCCTTGTCCCGCCAATCCAGGCTGACTACGCGGCGCGCTCAAAATTCGCCCTGCCCACACCGGTTCACCACGTCTCGGCATAAGCATCAGAAATTTGCATCGGGCATCACGCTAAAAAGCCAAGCATTCAACCCGGGCCACGCGTGGATCGGCGCCGAAGGGCGACGATCCCAAGGCTACGAGGAGCGCAACACCATCCCATAGGACCTGCCACGCGTGTAAAGAATCATCCAACACCGATAGTAAAAAGCAGGTGCCAGGAATCACTCCCAGCACGAGTCAAGAAAGACCGCTTTCAAGCAAAAGTCACCAACTCCGGATGATCAGCGTTTTCAAGGATTTGCCTGACCCGCTCCTGCCAGGCCTTACCGAAATCATCCCGCTCTTCCCGCGTAGCCGAACCCACCAGAATCCGCTGCAATGTAGGCATCAACGTAGGAGGCGCCGGAACGACACCGGCATTGAAGCTGACCGTTACCTTCGCCCCAGTATCACGGCGCTGAAACTGGATATCGCCATCGATAGGAGCATTGAAAGACAGCAAGTTGCGACGATCGTATTGTCCGGCAAGACCCTTGAACCCATTGTCTACCGTAGCGCCCGTGATGAAACCCACCACATTGGCAATTACGCCGGTGACTCCGTTCAATTGATCGTCTTGAAAGTCCACTTTGATATCACCGCGCTGGGCAATGCTATCGCCATATAAATGCCCCAAAGCCTTGACGCTCATCAGGTAAGCGCCAGCCACGGTCGGGCAGGAATGGCCGGCTAGCTTGACGACGTCGGTATACGAGTATTCGATCAGTCCCTTTTCGCTTGCGCCCAGCATTTCCGCAAGAGGATCGTATAACGTGATTTTGATGGCATTGTCGAAAAAAGAGGGATGGCTCATGGCGGCTTCCTATGTGAAAAGCTTACGTACAGCACAGAGCAGTGCGTTTCGATGACTATAGCGTTCAGCAAGGGCAAACCCGCGAGTGGCCGGATGCGCAGTGTGGGCAATTGTCGGGAGTAACCTGGATTCCCATGATGGCATTGACTTGCGATACCGATAGGGGCATTGTCAGTAGAAAGCGATGATCATGATATGGTAGTTGGATAAGCGTCGCTCCCAAGCTGAACATATCTTGGGAGCATGCATTTACAGACAGGAGGTTACGTCATGGCTAGTGTGAATACTTTCGGATCTCGGGGTGTGCTGGATGTCAAAGGCAAACCCTACGAAATTTTCCGGCTTAGTGCCGTTGCCGGAGCCGGCCTTGATGTGGCCAGTCTTCCGTACAGTCTTAAAATCTTGCTCGAGAATTTGCTGCGTACTGAAAACGGGGGCGACATTACCGCCGACGACATCAGGGCGCTGGCGGCCTGGGATGCCAACGCCCAGCCTAGCCGAGAAATCGCGTTCACGCCGGCACGTGTCGTTTTGCAAGACTTTACTGGCGTTCCCGCTGTCGTCGATCTGGCGGCGATGCGTGAAGCCATGAATGAACTGGGTGGCGACCCTGCCCGTATCAATCCCCTGGCGCCGGTGGAGCTGGTCATCGATCACTCTGTCATCGTGGATGTTTTCGGGACGAACAGTGCATTCGCAAGCAATGTCGATATCGAATACGGGCGTAACCTTGAGCGTTACCAGTTTTTGCGCTGGGGGCAGAACGCCTTTCGCGATTTCAAGGTGGTGCCGCCCGGAACCGGTATCGTGCACCAGGTGAATCTCGAGCATCTTTCGCGTGTCGTGTTTACGCAAGAGCACGATGGGGTAACCGCAGCCTATCCTGATACCTGTGTCGGCACCGATTCGCATACTCCCATGGTCAACGGTTTGGGTGTGGTTGCCTGGGGCGTGGGCGGTATCGAGGCCGAAGCTGCCATGCTGGGGCAACCGATTTCCATGTTGATTCCCAGGGTGGTGGGGTTCAAGCTAACGGGTTCCCTGCCTGAGGGAGCAACCGCTACCGACCTGGTCCTGACCATCACCGAGCGTTTGCGCAAGCATAGGGTGGTAGGCAAGTTCGTGGAATTCTATGGTCCGGGCGTGGCGGCTGTGCCGCTGGCCAATCGCGCGACTATAGGCAATATGAGCCCGGAATATGGGTCGACCATTGCCATTTTCCCCATTGACGAGGTCACGCTGAACTATATGGCGCTGACCGGCCGCTCGCCCGAGCAAATCGCATTGGTCGAGGCCTATGCCAAAGAACAAGGGCTGTGGCACGATCCGCAGGTCGAGCTGCGTTATTCCGAGCGCCTGGAGCTCGATCTTTCTACTGTCGTACCTTCCATTGCTGGTCCCAAGCGTCCGCAGGATCGTATCGCGCTGTCAGATGCCAAGCAGGCCTTTCGCGGGGCGCTGGCCGCTTTCGTGGACAAGCCTGAGCAAGTCCAGCAAGGCTACGATAAGGCCGTGGCAGATTCGTTTCCCGCGTCCGATCCTCCTTCTCATGACGAGGCCGGCCGCCGTTCGGCCCAACCTACCGATCACACCGCCCAGGCTCCTGCCCACGGTCATCGACGGCGTGAGCCTGTGGCCATTACATTCAGCGATGGCACTAAAGGGCAGGTGGATCATGGCTCGGTCGTTATCGCGGCCATCACGTCGTGTACCAATACGTCCAACCCTACCGTCATGATCGCGGCCGCCTTGCTGGCCAAGAATGCGGTCGACAAAGGCCTGAGCCGCAAACCGTGGGTCAAGACTAGCCTGGCGCCAGGGTCCAGGGTCGTGACCGACTACTACGAGCGGGCAGGACTTACGCCTTATCTCGATGCATTGGGCTTTAACTTGGTCGGTTACGGCTGTACGACGTGTATCGGCAATTCAGGCCCCTTGATTCCCGAGGTCAGCAAAGCCGTCACCGAACATGATTTGTCGGTAGTGTCGGTGCTGTCGGGCAATCGCAATTTCGAAGGCCGTATCCATGCCGAAGTCAAAATGAATTACCTGATGTCGCCGCCGCTGGTCGTGGCGTATGCACTGGCCGGTACGATGGACATCGATCTTTTCAATGATCCGCTGGGTGTCGGTAAGGATGGCGGCAAGGTTTACCTGAAGGATGTTTGGCCGACAGCTGCCGAAGTGGCTGCCGTGGTTGAATCGTCGATCGTATCGGATATGTTCAAAAGCGGCTATGCCGATGTATTTGCGGGTGATCAGCGCTGGCAGCAACTGCCTACGCCGCAGGGCGGTATTTTTGAATGGGAAGCGGCATCAACCTATGTGCGCAAACCGCCTTATTTCGAGAATATGCCGCGCCATCCTGAGCGCGTATCCGATATTTCGGGTGCGCGGGCACTGGCCAAACTGGGGGATTCAGTCACTACAGACCATATCAGCCCTGCGGGATCTATCGCCAAGAATTCGCCTGCGGCGGCTTACCTGTCAGAGCACGGCGTTGCGACTAAGGATTTCAACTCCTACGGTTCGCGTCGCGGCAACCACGAGGTCATGATACGCGGCACATTCGCCAATGTCAGGCTGCGCAATCAACTGGCGCCGGATACCGAGGGCGGCTATACGCGTGACTTTACGCAGGCAGGCGCGCCAGTTGCCACCATTTTCGATGCGTCGCGGGCCTATCTGGCAGCCAATACGCCCTTGGTCATCCTGGCTGGGAAAGAATATGGCTCGGGTTCGTCCAGAGACTGGGCCGCCAAGGGAACCGTGCTGCTAGGGGTGCGTGCCGTCATTGCCGAGTCCTACGAGCGTATCCACCGATCCAACTTGCTGGGTATGGGGGTTCTACCGTTGCAGTATGCCGAAGGGCAAAATGCCCAGACCTTGGGCCTGACAGGCGAAGAAGTTTTCGACATTGAAGGCATCACCGCGCTGAACGACGGGCAGACGCCTGCAACGGTCAAAGTCAGGGCGGGTGATGTGGAGTTCCAGGCATTGCTGCGTATCGACACGCCCAGCGAGGCCGCCTATTACCGGCATGGCGGCATCATGCAGTATGTGTTGCGCAATTTGCTGGATAAAGGGTAGTTGCTTATACCTTGCGTTTGTTTTTGTTCAGGTGGTCGCCAGCGTCGGCGGGAAGGCGAGAAAATGAAATCGCCGACGCGGCTGTAATCAGCCCGATCACCATGAACCCCCAAATAATGTCGATCAGGGTCAGTTCCGAACCGCCGCGCCAGCTCATACTCAGGTTCAGTGTTACCGCCGCACAGGCCACACCCAGGCTGATGCCTAGTTGTTGCGCCATGGCGGCAAAGCTGCTGGCGCGGCTCATGTCTTGCGAGCCCAGGTCGGCATAGGTCAGCGTATTCACGGCGGTAAACTGCAGCGAACGAAAAAAACCGCCAATGATCAATATGGTTGCCATGATCCATATTGGCGTGTCGGCCCGGAAAAGCCCGCACAGGGCGATAAAGGCGCCGGTGAGCAAGGCATTGAATATCAGTACCCGCTTGAAGCCGAAGTGCTGAATGATGGGCGTAGCGACGAACTTCATGATCATGGCGCCTACGGCGCTGGTGAAGGTGATCATGCCCGCTGAAAAAGGCGACAGCCCGAATCCTACTTGCAACAAGATCGCCAGCAGGAAGGGGCTGGCCCCCACGGCGAACCGGCACAAATTCCCGCCTAGCGTGGAAATGGCAAAAGTGGGCGTGCGCAGCAGCGATAAATCGATAATCGGGTAGTCGATGCGCCGGGCATGCCAGATGTACAGCAGGCCGCAGGCCAGGCCTATGCCTACCAGTAAGAATAATTCAGACCATGCCATGGACTGATGGCCCATGGCCTCGAAGCCGGTCACCAGCGTGGCCAGGCTGACAGCGCTAAGAATAAAGCCTATCAAGTCCAGACGCGGCGCAGTCACCGGGTAGTCGTCCTGGATGTAGTACATGATCAAGGCGATGCCTAGTATGCCCACGGGGATATTGATCAGGAATATCCAGTGCCATGAGGCGTAGGTCACCAGGAACCCACCCAGGGGCGGGCCGATTATGGGCCCCAGCAAGGCTGGCAGCGACAAAAACGCCATGGCCTTGAGCAGTTCTGTTTTGGGTATTTTTCGCAGCAAGATAATACGGCCTACCGGCACCATCATGGCGCCCGCCAGGCCTTGCACGACGCGGGATACAACTAGCTGGGCAATGCTTTGCGAGGCGGCGCAGGCCACGGAGCTAAGCGTGAAAAGCAGGATGGCGGTAATGAACACCCGCTTTGCCCCGAACCGGTCGGCGGCCCAGCCGCTGATAGGGACAAAAACGGCGACGGCCAGCAGGTAGCTGGTAATGGCCACGTTCATGTGCACCACGGTCGACCCTAGGGATACGGCCATGGCAGGCAGCGCGGTGGCTACAACGGTAGAGTCCAGCATCTGCATGAACAGAGCGCATCCCACGATAAACGGGATCATGCGGATGGCGTTGCGTTCGCGCGCTGAAAGCGGGGTGTTTGTTGGGTTGCTAGTCGGTGCTGGGATGTCAGGCATTCAGTTCTGCGCGAGTGAAGTAAACTGGAGGTTCGCAGGTTAACCAGATTTGGTATGTAAGTATTATGGCAAAGAATTACGAGTCGGAAATCACTCAATTCCTGAAAAAGTACAAAACGGAACACGCCGATACGGAAGTACGTCAGCGCGAAGGCCGCGGGCGCCTTTGGGATAAGCACATTGATGCTGAAGTCCAGGAAGGCTACCGTGCCGCCAAAGTGCCGCAAAAACCGTACGTGTACCAAACGAACTAGTCGGTTTCATGGCTTTACCCGAGCCTGCGGCCAATGAGCTTGATGCCCTGGTCGCTCCGGCTATAGACAGCACGCCCGACGTAGTCGATAGCGTGGCGCTGGCTCGCCTGTATGGCGAGCCTTTGTTTGCCATGCCGCAAGATCTGTACATACCGCCGGACGCCTTGGAAGTGTTTCTGGAAACGTTCCAGGGTCCGCTCGATTTGCTGCTCTACTTGATTCGCAAGCAGAACTTCAATGTGCTTGATATTCCCATGGCCGAGGTTACTAAGCAGTATTTGTCGTACGTCGACCAGATACGCAAGCATAACCTTGAGCTCGCTGGCGAATATCTGCTCATGGCGGCGCTGCTTATTGAAATCAAGTCGCGCATGTTGTTGCCGGTAAAAAAATCCGACACGGGCGAAGAGGTCGACGATCCGCGTGCCGAGTTGGTAAGGCGTTTGCTGGAGTACGAGCAAATGAAGCTTGCGGCACGCAAGCTGGATGCCTTGCCTCAGTTGGGCAGGGACTTTCAACGCACGCATGCCTTGATGGACTTGCAGTTCGAGCAAGCGTTGCCGGATGTCAGCCCCGACGATTTGCGCAGCGCCTGGCTTGATATCATGCGGCGTGCCCAGCTTAATGCCCATCACCGCATCACGCGCGAACAATTGTCGGTGCGCGATCACATGAGCCAGATTCTGCGCCGCCTGGGCGATGTGCGTTTCATGGAATTTACCGAGTTGTTTAGCGAGCGTGTCGACCAGGGCGATGCCGTCGCCATACTGGTTGTGCATTTCCTGGCCATGCTTGAACTGGCACGCGAGTCGCTGCTCGATATTACCCAGGTTGAGCCTTATGCCCCCATTTATGTGCGTTTGTCCTACATACGCGCCGCCGCCTGATCAGGCGGGAAACCCCCATTCCGCACGGAGATTTCCTTGAAAGTCGTTCATACCATCGAAGAGTTGCGCGATCAATTGCGTGGACAGCTGCGCGTGGCATTTGTCCCCACCATGGGCAATTTGCACGAGGGCCATTTGGCGTTGATGAAGCTGGCCCGCCAGCATGGCGATCCGGTTGTCGCCAGCATTTTTGTTAACCGTCTGCAGTTCGGCCCCAATGAAGACTTTGATAAGTATCCGCGCACGCTGGCCGACGATATTGAAAAACTCGAGCGTGCCCGCGACGTGTATGTGCTGTTTGCGCCTAACGAAAGAGAAATGTATCCGGAACCGCAGAGTTTCCAGATTCAGCCGCCAGCCGATTTGGGCGGCATACTTGAAGGTGAGTTCCGCCCCGGATTTTTTACGGGTGTAAGCACTGTGGTGTTGAAACTGTTTTCCTGCGTGCAGCCTAGCGTGGCGGTATTCGGTAAAAAAGATTACCAGCAGTTGATGGTGGTTCGGAATATGTGCCGGCAGTTTCAATTGCCGGTGAATATCCTGGCACATGAAACGGTGCGCGACGCTAACGGGTTGGCATTGTCATCGCGCAACCGGTTTCTGGATGCCGAACAGGGCAGTGAAGCGCCGCAATTGTTTTCAGCCTTGCAGAGTGTGAAGACGCGTGTTCAAGAGGGGCATACCGACCCTGATGCATTGGAGCGTCACGCGATCGACTACCTGCGCAATCGTGGATGGCAGGTCGACTATGTTTCGTTACGTCGTCAACGGGATTTGCTGGCGCCTACCGCCGGCGAAATCAGCGCGCGTGAACCTTTGGTTGTGCTGGCTGCTGCCAGGCTGGGCACGACACGCCTGATCGATAACCTAGAGATCTAAGCGGTGATTTGATATTCCGCAAAAAGGTGTTTCGCGATCTCTGTAAGAACTGACAGGAGACTCCTGTAACGTATGGTGACAAAATGCCATGTCGAATACGTTCAGGAGACAAGCATGGTACAGGGATACGGTCATGGCAGCTCGCCATTCACAGTGTTGACTCCCCGCGAGCGCGATGTCATGGATTATGTGGTGTCAGGCAAGCCAAATAAAATTATTGCGGCCGAGCTCGGTGTATCACAGCGTACCGTTGAGGCCCATCGAGCCCGGATTTTCCAGAAAATGCAGGTCAGGAATGCCGTCGAACTGACGCGGTGCCTACTGACCCAGCACACAGCATCGTAATACACAGCACTTGGCGGCCAGAAGGCCGCCAAGTATCGTAATCCGGCATTAGCCGCAGTTTATCCGCACTGCAGCGCAGGTTGGCTGGCCAGCTCGTCAATGGGGTCGATATCTTGCTGACGCGTCAGGCGATACTCCAGTGTTGGCTGGATTTCGTTGATGGCGTTTATGCGCAGCACATTGTCGTTGACGAAGGTCAGGTTGGCTTTGACGGCTTCGCTTTTCGTTTGCAGCAATATACGCAATGGCTGTGTGCCGATTACGCTCCAGCAGCCTTGTTCGGCGATATTGTTTTTAGCGCCGGGGTTGTCCAGCATGACGGTGCGCGAGCGCCATTGGCCGCCTGGCGCCAGGGTTAACGTTACGCGGGATGCTGAGCACGCATTGCCGGCAAGGCAGGGCACGGTTCCCAGGAATGTTTTGGCCTCAGTCAGGGCGCGCGCCTTGATCGTGGCGTTTTCAGTGGCCTGATCTTGCGCGGTTTGAGGCTTGATTTTTTCCTGGTTGGCGCCAAAGCCCAACTGTATTTGCGAGGGCGCGTGCGCACTGCTGCGGCCCTGCGCCTGATATTGAGCGTCTGATGCGGTACTGTCGCGGGGGGTATCGTAGTACCCGGCAGCTTGTTGCTGGGCGCAACCAGCCATAGCCAGAGCCAGCAACGCAGCGCCTACAGGCTTGATAAACGACGATTGAGTAAACAGGGCTAGGGAAGGCATGGAGTTTTTCCATCAACAAGAGGCAATAAGCATTCTACGCATTTTTCTGCTTGCTGTTTCGGGTGCGGTAGTTGGTGTCTGGTGCGAGAGGGTGGCACGGGCCTATGTGCATGTGCTGGATACTGGCGGCGAAGCCGATGCGGCTTGCCTGCGCGCCGCATTACGGCGGGCCTTCCGTGGATTTTTCCCTGGCCCAAAGGCGGCTGAGGATTCCAACCCGGTCCTGGTGGCCGGTGCGGCCAGGGCCTTGAAGACCAGCGTTGCCTGTGCAGTGCTGATGTCCGGTTGTTTTGCTGTCTTGGCGGCTTTGCATGGCTGGACTTTATATTTTATGGGGGCCGCAACTGCCTGCGCTATGTTGTTGATGCTGGCTCTAATCGATACCCGCATCCGTCTTTTGCCTGACGCGCTGACTTTGCCTTTGCTGTGGCTGGGGCTGGCGCTGGCCTGGTCGGGCCATGGGCTAGATTTGCATGACGCGATAGCGGGCGCCATGTTGGGCTATGGCTTCTTGTGGGGGCTTTTTTGGCTATTCAAGTTGCTAAGCGGCCGCGAAGGCATGGGCTATGGCGATTTCAAACTGCTGGCCGCATTGGGAGCATGGCTGGGGTGGCGTCCGCTGGCTGTGGTTTTACTGGCCGCGTGCGTAATGGGTGTTTTGCTTGCCATGTGCCGGCAAAGAACTTTTGCACCTTCCGGGTCTTATCCTTTCGGCCCGTTTCTGGCGACTAGCGGATTAGCTGCGTTAATAGCCGGGTCTGATGTACATTTGTACTTTTGGTAGTCCAAGGCGCATAAATATGTTCAAAATAGGCCTGACAGGGGGCATAGGCTCGGGTAAAAGCCGTGTTGCCGATTTCTTTGCCTCGTGGGGTGCGGCAGTCATCGATACCGATGTCATCGCGCACGACCTTACAGCACCAGGTGGCCAGGCAATAGAACCCATACGCCAGCATTTTGGACCCGATGTCATCTCTGCCACCGGTGCATTGGACCGCCAGGCAATGCGCGATCTGGTCTTCGCCAGCCCCGAAGCCAGGCAGCAACTCGAGGCGATCATTCACCCTATGATAGGCTTGGTTACAAAGCGAAGGGCCGAGTCCGCTCAAGGGTGTTATCTTGTTTTCGTGGTGCCTTTGCTGGTTGAGTCTGGCCGCTGGCGGGATCAGGTTGATCGTATTTGCGTGGTGGATTGCGATCCAGCTACCCAGATAGCGCGAGTCAAGGCGCGTAGTGGGCTGACGCCCGAGGCTATTGGGCGTATCATGTCTGCGCAGGCATCACGAGAAGCCAGATTGGCTGTCGCCGATGACGTGGTGCTCAACGACGCGAACACCAGTATCGAAGAGCTGGAACGCCGGGCCCGGGATCTACATACCAGTTGGTGCGCGCAGGCGCAGCAGTTGGCGGGCGGGTTCGCAAGCAGTCGTTCATAATCAATTAATAAAGGTTGTTGGTCGCGTGATTCTTTATGAATATCCTTGCAATGAACGCGTTCGGTCTCTACTAAGAGTCGAGCATTTGTTCGACAGGCTATTTTTCTTTGCCAAGGGTACCGACGCGCATTTTCATCATATCTCGGTCGCCACACTATTCGACTTGCTCGACATCTGTGATCGCACCGATTTGCGCGGCGCTGTTCTGCAAGATCTTGAACGCCAGCGCAATGCGCTGAGCGCATTGCGCCAGCATCCTGGGGTTGATCCCCGCATGCTGGATACCATGCTGGCCGAAATCCAGCAGGCTTCCGCCGAATTAAGTGCGCAAGGCCGTATTGGCCAAGAATTGCGCGATAACGAATGGCTAGCCAGTTTGCGTGGCCGGGTGGCGATTCCCGGTGGGTCGTCCCAGGTCGATATGCCCTCGTATTTTTCGTGGCAGCTCAAGCCTGCAGAAGCGCGCTCATCTGACCTGGGTCACTGGATACAGCCTTTCATGCCCTTGTACAAAGGGCTAGCCCTGATTTTGCGTTTATTGCGTGATTCTGGCGACGTGGTTGATCTGGTGGCGAGGCAAGGTGCATATCAGGAAATGCTGGGAGGCAAGCTGTTCCAGCTTCTGCGCGTATGGGTCGATACGGCGCTGAACGTTTTTCCCGAAATGAGTGCCAACAAGTATGTGATCTGGGTGCGTTTTGCCGCGCAAGATCAAGATCTCAAGCCACAGGCCATTACTACCGATGTGCCTTTCAAGCTGGCGCGCTGTAATGTGTAATGGCGGCTTTGCCGCGTCATAGCCGACGCGGGTTGGCCTATGGCGGCGCGTAAGCGCCTTTTTTTCCCAAATTGTTGTTGCATTGCATTTCAGATGCGGATTTTCCGTGCCTGTTGTCGCTCCGATCGGTGAAAATGGCGGTTGTTTCGTTTGAACCGGAGAACTGTGCATGTCGGAATCAAGCTCCGAACCCTATCGCCCCCGCCGTAGCCGTTGGCTGTGGGTACTTGTATTGGTCCTGGCCGTTGTCGGCGGTTATTGGTTTTTTATAAAAGGGGCGCAACCCCAGGCGACCAAGGGCGGGCCGACTGCGGGCAGGGGTATGGCCGGCATGGGCGGTATGGCGGTTCCAGTTAAGCTGGCAACCGTGCAGACTGCACCTATCGATCACATATTGAAGGCCATAGGTACCGTAACGGCGTTCAATACTGTCACCGTGCGTAGCCGGGTTGATGGCGAGCTTCAGCAAATCGCCTTTACCGATGGCCAAAAAGTGCAAGAAGGCGATGTGCTGGCGCAGATAGATCCGCGTACTTACCAAGTGCAACTGGATCAGGCGCTGGGCCAGCAAAAGCAAAATGAAGCGCAATTGCAGAACGCCCAGCGTGATTTGCAGCGCTATCAATTGCTCTACAAGCAAAATTCCATTGCCAAGCAACAGGTTGATGCGCAAGCGGCATTGGTGCAGCAGTATTTGGGCTCGCGCAAAAGCGACCAGGCAGCTGTCGATAGCGCAAAGCTGCAGCTAAGCTTTACCAAGATCATCGCGCCGATCTCGGGCCGGCTGGGCTTGCGCAAGGTGGACCAGGGCAACATGATCAACGCATCCAATACCGACGGGTTGGTGGTCATTACCCAAACGCAGCCAATTTCCGTATTGTTTACCTTGCCACAGGCGCAGCTGCCTGACGTCCTGGCGCAAATCCGCGC
The DNA here is from genome assembly GCA_035514715.1 of Candidimonas sp. Taxonomy (GTDB): domain Bacteria; phylum Pseudomonadota; class Gammaproteobacteria; order Burkholderiales; family Burkholderiaceae_B; genus Pollutimonas. The sequence goes on along the minus strand of DATJCP010000212.1, from coordinate 14,560 downwards.
CGGCAAGGCCCTGGCTGTCGATCTGTACGATCGTGACGATCTGAAAAAGATTGCCACGGGTGAATTGGCGTCGCTTGATAATCAAATCGATGTCGCCACGGGCACGGTCAAGCTCAAGGCGCGTTTTGCCAATGAAGATGAGTCTTTGTTTCCGAATCAATTTGTCAACGCGCGATTGCGTGTGGATACCGCACAATCGCTGGTAGTGCCGACGATGGCAGTACAGCAAGGGTCGATAGGCGCGTTTGTTTATCTGGTCGGCGATGACAGTAAAGTGCATGTTCAGCCCGTGGTTGTTGGGCTGGTGGCAGACAAGCGCGCTGCAATCGTTTCCGGCCTGAGCGAGGGCCAGCGGGTGGTCGTGGAAGGCATGGACCGTTTGCGCGAAGGGGCGCAAGTACAGGTGGTGACCGCCGATGCGAATGCGGCTGCCGGTGCGCCGGCCAAGAGTGGGGCGCAAAGTGCGGCGCCAGCTTCTGGCGGACGCGGCCCGCGCGGCGCACATTAAGGGCGGGCTGTGAATCTTTCGCGTCTTTTCATTCTTAGGCCTGTTGCCACGACCCTGTCGATGGTAGCCCTGCTGATAGCGGGCATCATTGCGTACCGCCTGCTGCCGGTGGCGGCACTGCCGCAAGTGGATTATCCAACGATACAGGTCACGACCCTGTATCCCGGAGCCAGCCCCGATGTCATGACGGCGTTGGTCACGTCGCCGCTGGAGCGTCAGTTCGGGCAGATGCCAGGGCTGACGCAAATGACCTCGTCCAGTTCAGGCGGTTCGTCGGTCATTACCCTGCAGTTCGATCTGGATTTGTCTTTGGACGTGGCCGAGCAAGAGGTTCAAGCCTCCATCAATGCGGCATCCAACCTGTTGCCTAACGATTTGCCAGCGCCGCCCATCTACAACAAGGTCAATCCGGCCGATACGCCGGTCATCAGCCTGGCGGTGACGTCGCCCACTTTGCCTTTATACGATGTGCGCGATTTGATCGATATTCGCGTTGCGCAAAAACTGTCGCAAATCTCTGGGGTGGGGCTGGTCAGTATTGCGGGCGGGCAGCGTCCTGCTGTGCGCATACAGGCCAACCCGCAGGCGCTTGCTGCCCATAACTTGACGCTGGCCAGTGTGCGTACCGCCATTGTGGGCGCCAACGTAAACCAGCCCAAGGGCAACCTGGATGGACCGGAGCGTTCCACCACCATTAATGCCAACGATCAGCTGAAGTCTGTACAAGACTATGAACAGCTTATCCTGACTTACGAAAACGGTGCGCCTTTGCGTTTGCGCGATGTGGCGCAGGCTCAGCAGGATGCCGAAAATACGCGCCAGGCAGCATGGATAGGCGACAAGCCCGCGATCCTGTTGAATATCCAGCGCCAACCGGGCGCCAATGTGATCGAAGTGGTGGACAAGGTAACGGCCTTGCTGCCATCGCTCAGGGCGTCATTGCCTGCTGGCGTGGATGTGGCCGTTGCCACCGACCGCACGCAAACCATACGGGATTCGATCAAGCACGTGCAAACGGAAATGTTGCTGGCGATTGCGCTGGTGGTGCTGGTGACATTCGTGTTCTTGCGCACCTGGACGGCAACTTTCATTCCCAGTGTGGTGGTGCCGCTGTCGCTGGTGGGAACCTTCGGCATTATGTATCTGGCGGGCTTCAGCATCAACAACCTGACCTTGATGGCGCTGACGGTCGCCACCGGTTTCGTGGTCGATGACGCCATCGTCATGATAGAAAACATCGCCCGCCATATCGAAGAGGGCGAAACTGCGATGAAGGCTGCCTTGAAGGGCGCAGCGCAAATCGGCTTTACGCTGGTGTCGCTGACTTTGTCGCTGATTGCCGTATTGATCCCGCTGCTATTCATGAGCGACGTCATCGGCCGCCTGTTTCGCGAGTTTGCCATTACGCTGGCGGTGGCCATATTGCTGTCGTTGGTGATATCCCTGACGCTGACGCCCATGATGTGCGCGCGTTTGCTTAAGCCTGAATCGGAAATCAAATATGGGCGCTTCCAGCGCTGGGCTGGCGAGAGCATGGACAGCCTGACCCGTGAGTATGATCGCGGCCTGCGCTGGGTGCTGTCGCATCAGCGCCTGACGTTGTGGGTGGCTTTTGGTACGCTGGTGTTTACCGGATTGTTGTATGTGATGGTGCCCAAGGGCTTTTTCCCGCAACAGGATACTGGCTTGATACAGGCCATCAGCCAGGGGCCGCAAACGGTTTCCTTTACGTCCATGGCGCAGCGCCAGCAGCAGGCCGTAGAGCGCATACTGAAAGACCCGGACGTTACCGCGGTGTCGTCTTTCATCGGTATCGATGGAACCAACGCCACCATCAACACGGGGCGCATGCAAATCGCCCTTAAACCGATAACCGAACGCAGCGCCAACGCCCAGACAATCATCCGTCGTCTGGGACAGGACTTGAAGTCGTTGTCGGATATCCAGGTTTTCATGCAGCCGGTGCAAGACTTGACGGTGGATGACCGGATCAGTCGTACGCAATACCAAATGACACTATCGGAACCGGATCACGCCACGCTGCTGGCCTGGACGCCCAAGCTGGTCGATGCGTTGCGGGGCTTGCCTCAACTGGAAGATGTTGTCGATGATTTGCAAGGCGATGGCCTGCAGACGGTACTGGCGATAGACCGCGATGCGGCGGCCCGCCTGGGCGTCAGCAATGCGATGATCGACGACGCTTTGTACGATGCCTTTGGGCAACGCCTGATATCCACGATTTTCACCCAATCCACCCAGTATCGCGTGGTGTTGGAGGTGGCGCCGCAGTTCAGGCAGGACCCGCAGGCGTTGACGCGTGTTTTCGTGCCGACGGCATCGGGCACGCCCGTGCCGCTTAGCAGCCTGGCAAGCATCAGCCAAAGCAATACGCTGCTGTCTATCGAGCGTTTGGGGCAGTTTCCTGCGACGACGATTTCGTTCAACCTGGCGCCCGGCGTGGCCTTGTCGGATGCGGTCGACGCGATTCAACAAGCTCAGATCGATCTTGCCATGCCCGCGTCGCTGGAACTGAAATTTCAGGGGGCGGCCAAGGCTTTCCAGGCGTCATTGTCGTCCACCTTATGGCTGCTGCTTGCCGCAGTAGCTACGATGTATATCGTTTTGGGCGTGCTGTACGAGAGCTATATCCATCCGGTCACAATCTTGTCCACCTTACCGTCGGCGGCGATAGGCGCCTTGCTGGCGCTGCTGCTTACCGGTGCGGAGCTCGATATGATAGGCATTATCGGCATTATCCTGCTGATAGGTATCGTCAAGAAAAACGCCATCATGATGATAGATTTTGCGCTGGATGCCGAGCGCCAGCGCGGCTTGAGCCCGCGTGCTGCCATTCATGAGGCGGCTTTGCTGCGGTTCAGGCCTATTCTCATGACGACGCTGGCCGCGCTATTCAGCGCGGTGCCGTTGATGCTGGCCACGGGCTCGGGGTCTGAACTCAGGCAGCCGCTGGGTCTGGTCATGGTGGGCGGGCTGCTGTGCAGTCAGATACTGACTTTGTTCACCACGCCGGTTATTTACTTGATGTTCGACCGGATTGCTCGCCGCTTCAAGGCACCTCGCAAGGCTGCCAGCGCCCGCCCGGAGATGGCGCCATGAAGTTTTTCACCCTGTTCATCATGCGTCCCGTAGGCACCGCGTTGTTGTGTGCGGCCATGGTGCTGACGGGGGGGCTGGCTTATTTTTTCCTGCCCGTTGCGCCTCTGCCGCAGTTCGATTTTCCCATGATTTCTGTGTCGGCGAGCCTGGCCGGCGCCAGCCCCGAGACCATGGCTTCGAGCGTGGCGACACCGCTGGAGCAATCGCTGGGCGCTATTGCGGGCCTTAGTGAAATGAGTTCGCGCAGCACGGAAGGGTCTACGCGTATTTCCTTGGTGTTCGATATGGACAAGGACATCAATGGGGCCGCGCGCGATGTGCAGGCGGCCATTAATGCGGCGCGCAGCATGTTGCCTTCCAGCCTGCGCAGCAATCCCACTTATCGCAAGGTCAATCCGGCTTCGTCGCCCGTCATGGTGCTTGCCCTGACCTCCAAGACATCGACTCAGGGCCGCTTGTATGACCTGGCCTCGACGGTGCTGGGGCAGAAGGTATCGCAGGTGCCGGGGGTAGGGGAAGTGCAGGTGGGCGGCAGCTCGTTGCCGGCCATTCGTGTAAGCCTGAATCCGCAGGCGCTGACCAATGCGGGTGTTTCGTTGGACGAGGTGCGTACCGCATTGTCCAATGCCAACACCATGCGCCCCAATGGGGTGGTGGAAAACGACCAGTATCACTGGCAAGTCAGTTCGGGCGGGCAATTAAACAAAGCGGCGCAATACCGGCCCTTGATCGTAGCGTGGCGTGATGGCTCGCCGATACGCGTGCAGGACGTAGCCACTGTCGAGGATTCGGTCGAAGATCTTTTCAATACCGGCTTTCTTAATGATCAGCGGGCCGTACTGCTGGTTATCCGGCGGCAGGCCGATGCCAACATCATTGAGACGGTAGACGCCATACGCAACCAGCTTCCGGCCTTCGAGGCCTTGCTGCCCGCCGATGTTGTCCTGACTGTGGCCCAGGACCGCACCCCCAGCATACGGGCGTCGTTGCATGAAGCCGAACTCACCCTGGTGATTGCCATCATTCTGGTGGTGCTGGTGGTATTGCTGTTCTTGCGCAATATACGCGCGGCGCTGATTCCGGCAATCGCGGTGCCGGCGTCGCTGATCACCACCTTCAGTCTGATGCTGTGGTTCGGCTATACCTTGAACACGATTTCACTGATGGCGCTGATAGTCGCCACCGGCTTTGTGGTGGACGATGCCATCGTCGTGCTTGAAAACATCATGCGCCATATTGAAAAGGGTATGGCGCCGTTGCGCGCCGCCATACGCGGCGTCAAAGAGGTCGGCTTTACAGTCTTGGCCATGAGCCTGTCTTTGGTTGCGGTGTTTATTCCCATGCTGCTGATGGGCGGCTTGCCGGGGCGCTTGTTCAGGGAGTTTGCCGTTACGTTGTCGGTATCCATCCTGATATCCCTGTTGCTGTCGGTGACGCTGACCCCGATGATGTGCGCTTATATTCTGCGTGCCAAAACCGAGTACAAGCCCCGTAAGAGGGGGGCGCTGACGCGCGTTTTCCAGGCCCTGGGCGAAAAATTCTGGGGCGGCTATAAACGGTCGCTGGCCTGGTCGCTGGCGCATGGCCGTATCATGATGTTGCTGCTGGCCGCCACCATTGGACTTAATTTTTACTTGTACGCCGTCGTGCCCAAGGGCTTTTTCCCACAGCAGGATACTGGACAGTTGTTGGGTTTTTTCCGGGTCGATCAGGGCACGTCGTTTCAGGCCATGCTCCCTAAGCTGGACCGCTTCAGGCAAACCTTGCTGCAAGATCCCGCCATCCAAAGCGTAAGCGGCTACGCCGGCGGGCGGGGTGGCAGCAATTCCAGTTTCATGCAAATCCAGCTAAAGCCCTTGTCCGAGCGCGATGTGAGCGCGAATGACGTGGTCAATCGCTTGCGCAGCAAGTTCACGGGCGTGCCGGGCGCGCGCCTGATACTTGTGCCCCAGCAGGATATTTTCGTCGGCCGCCAGAGTAGTTCTGGCTCTTATGACTACACCTTGATGGCCAGCGACCTGACGCTGCTTAAAACCTGGCTGCCGATAGTGCAAAGGGCTTTGCAGGCTCTGCCCGAACTGGTCGACGTCGATACCGATGTGGAAGACAAGGGCCGGCGCGTAGAACTGGTGATAGACCGCGATGCGGCAACCCGGCTGGGGGTGAATATGTCGCTGATTTCTTCAGTGCTGAATAACTCATTCAGCCAGCGCCAGGTGTCTGTCATTTATGGGCCGTTGAATCAATACCATGTGGTCATGGGCGTGGATGAGCGGTATGCGCAGGACGCGGAATCTTTGAAACGAGTCGAAGTGGTTACCGCGGACGGCAGCCGTGTGCCTTTGTCTGCATTTGCCCGTTTTGAAGTGGGCAACGCTCCCCTTAGTGTGAGCCATGAGGGCTTGTTCGCGGCCGATTCGATCTCGTTCAGCTTGGCGCCTGGCGTGTCGTTGGACCAGGCGACCCGCGCCATTGATGATGCGGTCGCCCGTACCGGGTTGCCTACCAATGAGATACAAGCGGGGCTCATGGGGACGGCCCAGGCCATGCAAGCCGCTGTGAGCCAGCAGCCCTGGCTGATACTGGCAGCCTTGGTGACGATGTATATCGTCCTGGGGATACTGTACGAAAGCTATGTGCATCCCATTACGATCTTGTCTACGCTGCCGTCGGCGGGCATCGGGGCATTGCTGGCGCTAATCATGCTGGGTGAAGAGTTCACGCTGATCGCGTTGATTGGGGTGTTCCTGCTGATAGGCATCGTCAAGAAAAACGCCATCATGATGGTGGATTTTGCCTTGCAGGCCGAGCGCCGCGACGGCCTTTCTTCGCGTGAAGCTATCTATCAGGCTTGCCTGGTGCGGTTTCGCCCCATCATGATGACTACGGTTTCCGCCTTGTTCGGCGCGCTGCCGCTGGTGCTGGCTTCGGGCGCCGGGGTTGAGATGCGCCGGCCTTTGGGCTTGACCATTGTGGGTGGCCTGATTCTTAGCCAGATTCTTACTCTGTACACCACACCGGTGGTTTATCTGTACCTGGATCGTTTTCGTTTATGGGCGCAGCGTAAGCGGGGAAATAAAAATCAGTCAGTTGAAGGGCATTTGGATACTAGATGACTATTCTTGCTTTATTGAATCTTGCCAGGGGTGCTGGCTGGAAACCTATCGCTGCCTCAGGCTTGCTGTTGCTGAGCGCTTGTGCGGTGGGGCCCGACTATCGGCAGCCGGATCTGGATGTGGGAACCTCTTACAAGGAAGCCGGCAATCTCGGTGGGGCGCGCAGCGGAATGGCGCAAGATGCCAGTGCAGTACCCGGATGGGTAGTGGCGCAGCCCAGCGATACGGCATTGCGTGGCGACTGGTGGCAGTTGTTCAATGATTCTATTCTTAGCGGCTTGATGGAGCAGCTGCAAAGCGCCAATCTAAGTATTGTGCAGGCCGAAGCGCAGTATCGCCAGGCGCAGGCTCTGCTGCAGTCTGCCCGGTCAGGTTTTTTTCCTACCGTTGGAACCTCGGTTTCGGCTACGCGCTCGGGTGTCGGTAACAATGGCGGCGGCGATAGTGGTTCAACGTCGTTCGGCGATAGCACCAACAATCAATTCACCCTAAGCGGTAACGTTAGCTGGGAGGCCGACCTGTGGGGCAAGGTACGCCGTACTGTCGAGTCCAGCAGTGCCAGCCTGGAAGCCAGCGCGGCCGATGTCGCCAATACACGCCTAAGCATGCAGTCCACGCTGGCGCAGACTTACTTCCGTTTGCGCGTCATGGACGCAGAGCAGCGTTTGCTGCTGCAAACGGTGGAAGCTTACGAGCGGTCCCTGACGATGACGATGAATCGCTATCAAGCGGGCGTCGCGGCGCAAGCGGAGGTGGCGGTGTCGCGCACCCAGTTGGAGAATACGCGCACGCAATTGCTGGCGCTGGATTGGCAGCGCGCGCAGCTTGAGCATGCGATTGCCGTACTGGTGGGCTTGCCGCCGTCGAGCTTTGCAATGAATACGGCGCAGATACTGGGTACCGTGCCTATCATTCCGGTTGGCTTGCCTTCTCAACTGCTTGAGCGGCGCCCGGATGTGGCAGCAGCCGAGCGCCGCACCGCCGAAGCCAATGCCAAGATCGGTGTGGCACAGGCGGCCTGGTTCCCTGATTTGACCTTGAGCGCACAGGCAGGGTTTCGCAGTGGGCAATGGACTCAATGGTTAGCGGCGCCTGCTAGCTTCTGGTCGCTGGGGCCGGCGCTGGCTTTGACGATATTCGATGGGGGCGCCAGGCAGGCGCAGCTTGACCAGGCTCGTGCCGGATATGACGCCCAGGTTGCCGCGTATCGACTGACGGTGCTGACGGCGCTGCGCGAGGTCGAAGATTACTTGGTGCAATTGCATGTCCTGGGGCAGGAACAGATTACCCAGGGCCGCGCGCTTGATGCCGCACGCGAGTCTTTGCGCCTGACGCAAAACCAGTATGAAGCGGGGCTGATCGATTATTTAAGTGTGGTGCAGGTGGAAACCACCGCGCTGGGTACGGAGCGCGCAGCGTTGCAGCTGACGGCGGATCGCCTGGTTGCCAGTGTGCAATTGATTGCAGCGCTGGGTGGCGGTTGGGAAGCGCCGCAACGTTGATGCGTTGCGGCGTTAAAGACCAGCTAAGTTAACCAGATTAATCGGCTGGCTTGAAACCTGTGGTCTTGATAATGTCTTTGTACTTGTTGACTTCCACGGCGTAGGCGGCCTGCGCTTCTTCCAGGGGCATGGGCTTGGCGACTTCGCGGCCGTCAGCCTCCAACTTGGCAATGACTTCCGGGTTGGTCAGTGCCGTACCAATCGCCTTGTTCAGCTTTTCACTGACATCCTTGGGTGTTCCCTTTTTTACGAAGTAACCGGCATAGCTGGCGTAATCGAAATCTTTAAGCGCGGCTGTCTCTGTAATGCTGGGGACGTCTTTCAAGATTTCAGGCTTGTGCTTGGACATGACCGCAATAATCTTGAAACGACCGCTTTTGGCCATTTCTTTCATCGATGCCTGGAAGGGCATGATGGAAAAATCGATTTGGCCGCCGGATAAGTCCTGGACAACGGGAGCTGTGCCCTTGTATGGGACATGGGTCAGCGGCACACCTGCTGTTTTGGCAATTTGTTCGGTAATCAGGTGATAGAGAGAGCCAACGCCAACGGTGCCGTACGTCAAGGAGTCGGTGCTGGTTTTTTTTGCAGCCAGCTCCAGGAACTCTGCTGGAGTACTGACTGGCAAGTCAGACCGTACGAGCAGCACCAACGGGGTAACCGTAATGGGTTGCAGACTTTCAAACTCTTCTGGCTGGTAGCGAACCGCTTTGTTGGTAAGCGGTGGCAGAATCAGTTCGTTTTGGGTGCCTTGGAAAATGATGTAGCCATCTGCTTTGCTGTTCAGGACTTTTGCGGCAGCAATGGTGCCTGTTGCTCCTCCCAGGTTTTCGACAACAACCTGGGCGCCCAACGCATTGCTGATGGGGCCGCTCAGGATGCGGGCGCTGACATCGCTGGGGCCGCCAGCGGGGTAGGGCACCATCAGTGACACAGGTGCCGATGGATAGGAGCTTGCTGTAGCGGATGACAGAGGCGCCAATGCCAAGCCTAGGCTAATGGCAAAGGACTTCAAGAAGAGTGTGTTCAAGCGAATGCCAGTGGTGTTCATTTGGTTAGACCGTAGGTTAATTGACAGGGGTAATGGGTAAGCGCGTATTCAAATTCAAGCCGGCAGGCGGGAAATGGTGAGCGCAATGGCTTGGGCCCGAGGTACAAAGGTGTCGATTTCTATGTATTCGTCCAGTGTGTGCGGCTTGCCTCCTACCGGACCAGTAGCACATACGGTGGTGCACCCCAGGCTGGAGGTAATGCCAGAATCAGCACAACCACCACTGAACTGTTCACCAGCGGTATGGCCCAGCGTTTGCAGGGAGTCGCGGTAAAGCTCATATAACTGGTTGGATGCGGGCGTTTTTACGAAAGGCCGGAATTCGCCAATGATTTTTAGTTCTGAGCGGGTGCCCGGAACGTAGTTCGTTTCGGCAATGGCTGTAATTTCCTTGAAGAGTTTTTCTCGGTCTTCAAGGGTGAAGATCCGCAGGTCGATGCCTGCTTTGGCATAAGGCGCGGTGGTATTCACCGACTGGCCGCCAGAAACTAGGCCCACATTTACCGTTACGCCTTTTTCCAGATCAGTCAGTTTGTCGAGCTGAATGATTTTGTGTGCCATTTCATTGATGGCGCTGATGCCTTCAGAAAAGTTGGCGCCAGAATGAGCGGCTTTGCCGAAAATTTCCAGCTCAAAGAAAACCCCGCCCTTGCGTCCCGTTACCACATCACCGTTGGCTCTTCCGGGTTCGGAGTTGAATACGGTTCCAGCTTTCTTCGCAAACTCTTCAATGATGAACTTGGAGGTTGGTGAACCGATTTCTTCGTCGTTGGTGAATAATCCGATCAGGGGCGAATGGGTGCCGCCGAACTTGGCATGGGCAGCCAAAATAAAAGCGTTCATGGCAATACCGGCTTTCATGTCGGCTACGCCTGGGCCGTAAGCCCGGTCGCCCACTTGTGTATAAGGCCTTTTTTGAGTTTCGCCCTTGGGGTAAACCGTGTCGCAGTGACCCATTAGCAAGATGGGTTTGTTGCTGGTTTCGTGCTGGCTGGCGACTTCTACGGAAATGGCATTTTTGATGCCTTCATGTTCGTGCCAGGTAACCTGGAGTCCGAACGTGTTAAAAAACGTTTCAAGGCGCTTGAAGACGTTGATAACACCCGGCTTATCGTAGCTGTTGGAGTCAATGTTGACGAGGTCTTCAAGTAACCCAAGCATGTTGTCTTGCTGACTTGCCAACCAACTGGTGATGGACTGTGTGTTATTGGTCATTCCAATGCCTTGTAATAAAAAAGCTATTTATACTTGATATAAAATATTGCTATACGATATTTGATATCAGATTATTGGGTTTTTACTGAGCCGTCAATTAGGGAAAACAATGAAAGCCGACTCATTGAACATAGCTTCCGTAGGGAAAGCGCTTCATGTACTGCAGTGTTTTGAGAAATCGGATGGGGATCTGGGGTTAACCGATCTTGTCGCAATTTCGGGACAGGACAAGAGCAGTGTGCAGCGTTCTACCCACACATTGCTGCAATTGGGGTATCTGGAAAAGAATCTTCAAACCAAGCGCTACCGGCTGGGCAAGAAGGTCCTGGATCTAACGTTTCAGTTTTTGCGGGCGAACAGCCTGGTTGAATCGATCAATCCACTGATTATCGAGCTGTGCCAGAAGACGGGAGAAAAAATCAGCCTGAGTCTGTTCGACGATACGACACTGGTGTACGTGATGCGCCACCAGGCGAAGATGGAATATTATTTTTCGTCGCTTATTGGCAGGCGCGTGCCGGTATTTTGCACCGCCGGCGGGCGGGCAATATTAAGCAAGCTGCAAGACCCTGAGGTCGACGATATTCTTGCTCGGTCAGATATGTTGGCGCTGACGTCGAAAACAATTACCGATAAATCGCTGATCAAGCATGAAATCGAGACAGCCAGGCAAAATCGGTATGCGATGTCTGTCGAGGAAATCTCTTATGGCGAGATCGCTCTAGGTGCCGCTGTCTTGGACAGCAGCCAGGCGCCTATCGCCGCGATCCATATTTCCGGCTCCTTAAGCGACTGGACTCCCCAGGCATATGCCGAGAAGTTTTCGCCGCTTTTGCTGGAAACGGTTTACAAGGTTAATCGGCGATAGCGCTGTATGGGCCCTGCTGACCAGGGCGCCTTTTACCGGCTTTGTATGATTACTACGGTTAACGTTAATCCTGCATTCTGATGCCCGCGATACCGTGCGCACCGTGTTCGCGGGCAGTCTTTATGGTGTCTGCCGATTGTCCACCTATGGCAAACACGGGCAGGCTGGCTTCCTGAGCCAACTCAGCGAACCGTTGCCAGCCCATGCCGGGTTCATTCGGATGAGATGGGGTGTCCAGTACATGTCCAAGCACCACGAAGTCGGCATTCAGCTTGAGGGCGGCAAGCAGGTCGTCGGCATGATGGGCCGACACGCCGATAAGCGGTAGAGAGGCGTTGGGAACACTGCCAGGCACCGAGGCTGGTCTGGTGGCTTGGATCATGGCCGCATGGCTTATGGCTGCAGGTGAATTGGCATCGGCTGCTCGGAAATGCACCCCGTCAGCTTGCGCCCACCAGTTTTCCGGATGGCAGCTATTGACCAGGCAGCGCGCGCCGAATTCGTGGCAGCGCTGCAGGACTTGCTGAAACGCTGCGTGGATATCGGCGTTGGCTTCGTTTGCTGTTGCCCAGCCAGGCTCTCGAAACTGCACCAGTTTTACGCCGGCCTGCAGCGCGCCGGTCAATTTGTCCAGGAATGGCGCCAGTCCAGCGCTACTGCCTATGGATGTCAGCAGGTATTGGTCGGGCAGCCTAAGCCATCGCAGTGGCGGTTCTGTAGCGGGCAGCAGGGGGCCAACCGTCAATGCCTGGTGTGGGTCTGCCCAGGCCAGCTGTTGTCCCTCTATGCCCTTTGGCTCACCCGTCCAGCCGGTGACCTGGCAGAATGCCAGGCGTACGATATTGACTTCATACTCATGCGTGTAGGTGACCCAGGGCGTTGCCTCGGTCACGTCTATGTCCAACTCTTCCTTGAGTTCCCGCGCCAGCGCTTCGAGCACGCTTTCGCCGGCCTCTATCTTGCCGCCGGGTAGTTCCCACCAGCCCGACCAGGGCTTGCCCTCGGGGCGTTGGGCAAGCAAAAGGGCACCGTCGGCGCGCAGGATCAGGCCTGCGGCGACGTTGATAAACGGTTTAGACATAGCGGGCGGCCCAGTCGCGTGCGAACTGGCGTGCCACGCGGCCTGACCGGGAACCGCGTTCCAGCGCCCATTGCAGCGCTTCCGTGCGCGATGCTTCGACATCGGCGGCGGAACAGCCGTGCTCCTGCAGCCAGTAGTTCACGATATCCAGGTAGTCATCCTGTTTGAATGGATAAAACGAGAGCCAAAGGCCAAAACGTTCCGAAAGCGATATTTTTTCTTCCACGGTTTCGCCGGGGTGGATTTCGCCGTCGCTTTGGTGTTTGGCGGTGAGGTTCTCGCTCATGTATTCCGGCATCAGGTGCCGACGATTGGACGTGGCATAGATAAGCACGTTGTCCCCCGACGCGCTGACCGAGCCGTCAAGTACCGACTTCAGCGCCTTGTAGCCGGGTTCGCCTTCCTCGAAAGACAGGTCGTCGCAAAAAATGATGAAACGTTCGGGGCGCGAGCAGACCAGGTCCACGATGTCGCCTAGATCGCCCATGTCGGCTTTGTCGACCTCAATCAGGCGCAGGCCATGGTCGCCGTAGGCGGCCAGCATGGCCTTGACCAAGGAGCTTTTACCAGTGCCGCGGGCGCCAGTCATCAATACGTTGTTGGCGGGTTTTTTGTGTAAAAAATGCCGCGTATTGCGATCAATAATGTTTTTTTGACGCTCAATATGCTGCAGATCATCCAGATTGATGGTGGAGACGTTGGCTACGGCGTCGAGCCAGCCGCGCGCACCGCGCTTGCGCCATCTGAAGGCTTGCGCCGACCAGTCTATTTCGGGTGGGGCCGGGGGAAGCCACGCTTCCAGTTGCGCCAGAACGCGTTCGGCGCGACCAATAAGCGAGCTCAGATCAATGGCTGTCACAGATATCTCCTAGGACAAATCGCAAACAATCCAGCATTATCGCTAATTTAGGGCGGGCCGTTAATGGCACCCCTTAATTTACGTCACGTATAATCCTATCCTTGATCGGCCCGACCTTCCGACCTTATCAATACTTACTTTACGCCGGACCTTGCTTTGAACCTTATCGAGTTAATTGCCCCCATTTCAAACGACATGAAAGCGGTCGATGCGGTCATTCGCAGTCGCCTGGACTCCGAAGTCGTCCTGATACGCACGATAGGCGACTACATTGTCGGGGCAGGGGGCAAGCGTATGCGTCCGGCCATGGTACTGATGGTGGCGCGGGCACTGGGTTACCAAGGCACGACCCACCATTTGCTGGCTGCGGTGGTTGAATTCATTCATACCGCTACCTTGCTGCACGACGATGTGGTCGACGAGTCCGATATGCGCCGGGGCCGCAACACGGCTAACGCGGTATTCGGCAATGCCGCTAGCGTACTGGTGGGCGATTATTTGTATTCGCGCTCGTTTGAAATGATGGTCGAATCGAACTCCATGACGGCCATGGCGGTATTGTCGGGAGCAACCACTGTTATCGCCGAAGGCGAAGTTCTGCAGCTTTTGAACGTGCATGACCCCGACGTGTCTCTGGAGCGTTACTTGCAGGTGGTGCGCTATAAAACGGCCAAGCTATTCGAGGCGGCAGCCGAAGTCGGCGCTATCGTCGCAGGCGCCACGCCGCAGCAACAGGCCGCCGCTGCTGCATATGGCCGCCATGTTGGCACGGCATTCCAGTTGATCGACGATGTGCTGGATTACACCGGCGATGTCGAAGCCCTGGGCAAGAACGTGGGCGACGACTTGCGTGAAGGCAAGCCTACGATGCCGCTGATTCGTGTGATGGAAGTGGGCACCAGCGAACAGAAGCTGTTAGTACAAGACGCCATACGTACCGGCCAGGCCGATTTTGCGGCGGTGGCGCAAGCCATTCACGACACTCAGGCACTGGACTATACCCGTCAGGCTGCCGTGGCTGAAGCCGAGCTCGCCCGCCAGGCGCTGGCCGATTATCCCGATTCCGTTCACTGTGAATCTTTGCTAGAATTTTGTTCGTTCGCGGTAGAACGCGATCGCTAAATCATCCCGTTGTTGCCAGGCAGCGATAGCTTCGTTGGGTTTGCCGGGCGGCAAAGCGTCAAGAGAAATCGGGGCGTAGCTCAGCCTGGTAGAGTACTGCGTTCGGGACGCAGGAGTCGCA
>DATJCP010000211.1:0-2403 GCA_035514715.1 Candidimonas sp. | reverse complement strand
CCTAACGATCGGCAAAACACAATAACGGCGGTGACAATCCCTATATGGCGTTGTGCCACGGCGTTTTGCGCCGCTACGGTGGTGGTGGGTAGTTGTAAGCCTATCGAGAGGCCGATAGCGGCTACGCAAAACAGGTTGGTGACCATGGCTTGGGTGTCGATGAAAGCCAAGCCTAGCATCGCAAGTACAACGCCGACTGCGCCGAAAAGCTGAATCCGTTTGACGCGTCCTGTGTAGGTAGAGAGTCTGCCGCCGATATACGCGCCGATCGGGATGCCTAACGAGAAAGGCAATAGCAGCAGCGCTGCCTTATTAGCCGGGGCGCCCAGCAGCATCTGGGCGCGCAGCGGTATCAGCACCGACATAGAAATAATCAGGATAAACGCGATGAACATGACGGCGCACGACAGGGCAACTGTTGAGTTTCGCAGGATAGACAACGGCAGCAGCGGCTCGATGGCGCGCCTTTCCTGCCATAGAAACAGTATCGCCGCAATAACGGTGGCGCCCAGCAGTTGCAGGTTTAGGCTGTCCAGCCAAGGTGCGCCTTGGCCTACACGGGTAATGCCGACCAGCAAGGGGGTCAGGGCCACAGTCATTAATACCGCGCCGGGGTAGTCGACCGGGCGTTTGATGTGCGGGACGGGTAGTCGCGTCAGGGCACGCCGCGAAATGATCATCGCGGCGGCGCCCAAGGGCAGGTTGATCCAGAATACCCAGCGCCACGACAAGTACGATGTAAGAAAGCCGCCCAGCAATGGGCCCGATACGCTGGCCACGGCAAAGGCGGCGCTGATATAGCCTTGGTAGCGGCCTCGGTCCCTGGGCGACACGACGTCGGCAATAATGGCTTGGGCCACGGAAATCAGGCCGCCTCCGCCCAGGCCTTGCAAAATGCGCGCGGCAACCAGGAAGGGCATGGTCGGAGCCAAGGCGCAGGCAACGGAGGCAAGCAGGAAAATGGCAATGGCGGATGACAGGATGACGCGCCGCCCGTATAAATCGCCCAGTTTTCCGTAGATAGGCGTGGCGACCGCCACGGCAATCAAATAACCGGAAACTACCCAGGCCAGCAAGTCCACGCCTTGAAGGTCGGCGGCCATCATGGGCAGAGCCACGGACACTATGGTCTGATCCAGCGCGCCCAGCAAAATCGCCAGCATCAAGCCTGTGATAATCGAGCGCACATCAGCGGGTGAAAAGGTCTTGGCGCCTGCTGCGGTACTCTGGTTCGTCGCGATAGCCTTGTCTTCGCTGGCTAGGGCTGCCTGGGCCAGGCGCTGGTTTGCTTCATTCATTATGGGTTCCTCGCAGGCGCGGATACGCGGCTGCCTCGTCAAAGCTAGTTTACCCGCTACAAATGACGTCTTCGCCAGTTCTTGGTTAACAGCCATTAACAAATCTCGTTTATCCATTAACAAGAGTCCGCTGCGTGTTCATGCTGCGTTCGTACACTTGTTGCAATGAAGTAGGTTTCATACGGAAGCCGACGTTTAGCGGGGATTCATCATGCAGTTCACAAGAAGACGATTTCTTAAAACCACGGTAGCGTCGGCGGTGGCCGCCAATGGCTTGACCTGGTTCGGCGCAGGCGAAGTTTTCGCAGCCGATACCGTAACGATTCCTAGCGCCAGCCATTGGGGGCCATTCAAGGCAGTGGTGAAGAACGGCGTTCTGGTCGGGGTGCAGCCCTTGCCGGAATTGGATGCCATGCCCACCAAAATGTTGACCGAAGGTTTGCTGGGCCGCGTGTATCACAAGACTCGGGTCAAGTACCCCATGGTGCGCAAATCGTATCTGGAAAATCCTACAGGCGACACCAAGCCGCATTTGCGCGGTAAAGAACCTTTTGTGCGTGTTAGCTGGGATGAAGCTCTGGCTATCACCGCCAATGCCATCCTGACGACAGCGGAAAAGCACGGCAACCAGGCATTGTTCAGTGCGTCGTACGGCGGCTGGTCGCATGCTGGGCTGTTGCGTCCGCAGGTGTTGCAGGGCAGGTTGTTCAACTTGATCGGCGGCCATTCGGTCACCACGGGCGACTATTCCGCGGGTGCATCGCAAATCAGTTTGCCGCACATCATTGGCGACATGGAAGTGTATTCGCCGCAAACCGCTTGGGAAGTGATGGCGGAAAAGACCGAGGTCATGGTCTGGGTGGGTTGCGATCCCTGGAAGAACAACCGGGTCGAGTTCACTGTGGCCGATCACCAGATGTATCCTCGCTGGGAGAAAATCAAGGCAAAGGGCGTCAAGTTCATTTCCATCAATCCGCAGTTCACGACTACCGATGTGGCCATGGATTCGGAATGGGTGAAAATCGTTCCCAATACGGATACGGCGCTGTTCCTGGCCATTGCTTACCATGCCTACACTACCGGCAAGCACGACCAAGCCTATCTG
>DATJCP010000210.1:0-2223 GCA_035514715.1 Candidimonas sp. | reverse complement strand
CACGCTGCGCAACCTGAAAAGCGCGCGCCAGGTCGGCATGCGCACCGTTCACATTTATCATCCGGGCACGCCTTTTTCGCCGCTGCACCGTGGCCGCAGCGACTATGTCGATGTACGCGTCAATACAGTAGGAAAGCTGCTGGTGGGCCGCCA
This sequence comes from Candidimonas sp., assembly GCA_035514715.1. Taxonomy (GTDB): domain Bacteria; phylum Pseudomonadota; class Gammaproteobacteria; order Burkholderiales; family Burkholderiaceae_B; genus Pollutimonas. The sequence goes on along the minus strand of DATJCP010000210.1, from coordinate 2,070 downwards.
CGGACTCGGCAACCACCATTCAAGTCGCCAGGGCTAGCGGCTGCTGCAAACCGGGCAAGCGGGGTCTCGCTTGAATCGCACCGTGTTCCATTGCATGGAAAGCGCGTCCAGGCACAGCATGCGCCCAACCAGAGGCTCACCCATACCCGTCAAGACTTTTATGGCCTCAGCAGCCTGCATGCTGCCTACAATGCCCACCAGCGGCGCCAGGACCCCGGTGGTCGCGCAGCGCAGCTCTTCGACGTCATCAGCCTCGGGAAACAGACAGTGGTAGCAAGGGGCGTCGTCAAGACGCATATCGAAGACACTGACCTGCCCGGCAAAACGTATGGCCGCGCCCGACACCAATGGCTTGCGATGCGCGACACAAGCGCGGTTGACCGCATGCCGGGTGGCGAAGTTATCGCAGCAATCCAAAACCAGATCCGCCAACGCCACCTGCTCGTTCAGGGCCGCGTCGTCCAGACGGCAAACCAGCGCCTGCACTTGCACGTCGGGATTCAATTGCGCCAGCATCTGCTTGCCCGACTCGGCCTTGGCCATGCCGATGCGATCGGTGGTGTGCAGGATTTGGCGCTGCAGATTGCCTAGCTCGACCTCGTCGTCATCGGCCAGGACAATATGCCCGACCCCTGACGACGCCAGGTAGAAAGCGGCTGGCGAACCCAGACCGCCCGCCCCCACGATCAGGACCCGGGAAGCCTGCAGGCGTTCTTGCCCTTCAATACCGAATTCGTCCAGCAGGATATGCCGTGCATACCTTAACAACTGCAAATCGTTCATTACTTCGCCTTGATCAGGCCTTCCGGGGTTATCCGGAAATGTTCGACTTTTGAGTTACCTGGATTTATCGGACTTTTTTTTTCCGTTACAGGCGCAGCCTTGTTGTTCTTGGCACCATCTGCAGCGGCAGCGACCTTCTCGGTTTTTGCCACCAGGCTAGGGTCGTTCTTTTTAACCGGCCTGCCTTCCAGGTAGTTGATGGCCTGTTTCATCTGGTAGTCGTCGGGACCGCCGAACTCGAACATTTTCAGTTCGACATCGTCGTCCTTGGCGCCTGCCTTGATAGTGCTGTCCTCTTCCTGGGCGGCGTTGACCAGATGCCGCTGCAAATCGACTTCGCGAGGCAAGCGGAACAAATTGCCCTGGGCGGTATCATCTACGGCGATATCGGGATCGACGCCGGTAACCTGAATGGAGCGGCCAGAAGGCGTGTAGTAACGCGCCGTGGTCAGCTTGATGCCAGTGTCTTCGCTAAGCGGCAAAACGCTTTGCACAGAACCCTTGCCGAAAGTGCGATTGCCAATGACTTTGGCCCGCTTGTGGTCTTGCAATGCACCGGCCACGATTTCCGAAGCCGAGGCCGAGCCCACATTAACCAACACCACCATGGGCACCGTTTTGCTCCAGCTGGCAAGATTGGACAGGTAATCGGACGAGCCGCTACCGCCATTCACGTAGCTGCGCATGTAGTCAGCGGGCTTGGCAAAGTACTCGCGATTGGACGACGGCACACGGCCCTTGGTGGAAACCACCAGGACATCAGGTTTAAGGAATGCCGAGGACACGCCTATGGCGCTGTCCAGCAGACCGCCCGGGTCGTTGCGCAAGTCAAGAATAAGCGCCTTGGGTGGCGCCTTGGCGCCCAAGGTATTGAGTTGAGCAACCAGGTCGGAAGCCGTACGTTCCTGGAACTGGGCAATGCGCACGTAGGCGATATTGCTGTCCAGCATTTTGCTGCGCACACTACGCACCTTGATCAGGTCGCGCACGATATTCACAACCAGCGGTTTGTCGCGGCCCTGACGGGCGATGGTCAGCACAATAGGTGTTTTGGGTTCGCCGCGCATCAACTTGATGGCGTCGTTCAGCGACATGCCCTTGGTGGGCTTGCCATCGATATGAGTAATGACGTCGCCCGCCAGAATGCCTGCGCGCGCCGCCGGTGTATCTTCAATTGGCGCAATCACCTTGGGCATGCCGTCTTCGCTGCCGATTTCTATGCCCAGCCCGCCGAAGCCGCCTTGCGTGATGGCTTCCATTTCCTTGAACGCATCGGCGTCAAGGTAG
>DATJCP010000209.1:0-4423 GCA_035514715.1 Candidimonas sp. | reverse complement strand
CAACGAAGTGGGTACCCTGCTTGCCTCGCTCAAAAACATGCAAGACAGCCTGGCCCGCATCGTGTCCCAGGTCAGGTCCGGTGTTAGTGAAATCCACGTCGGCACACGCGAAATCTCGGCTGGGAATCTGGATCTATCCAGCCGCACCGAAGAGCAGGCAGCAGCACTGCAAGAAACAGCAGCCAGCATGGAAGAACTGGCTGCGACCGTCAAACAGAATGCCGACAACGCGCACCAGGCCGACAACATGGTTACCGTGTCGTCATCCGTAGCGCAACGCGGCGGCACGGTTGTTGCCAGCGTCGTGGAAACCATGAGCACTATCGCAGACAGTTCATCGCGTATCGCCGAGATTGTCGGCGTGATCGACAGTATCGCCTTTCAAACCAACATCCTGGCCCTGAACGCCGCTGTTGAAGCGGCTCGTGCCGGCGAAGAAGGAAAAGGCTTTGCCGTCGTGGCTTCCGAAGTACGGGTCCTGGCCCAGCGCAGTGCTGCGGCCGCCAAGGAAATCAAGCTATTGATTGAGGACTCGGTGCAAAAAGTGTCAGTAGGGTCAAACCAGGTCGCCAGCGCGGGCGCCACCATGCGCGAGATCGTTGATTCCGTTGCCCGTGTCACCAGCATCATGAGCGAAATATCAGCGGCATCTGAAGAACAGGCCAGCGGCATTGACCAGGTGAACACCGCTGTGTCACAGATGGATGGAGTAACCCAGCAAAACGCGGCGCTAGTCGAACAAGCGGCCGCGGCAGCCAATGCCCTGGAAGAGCAAACCCACAATCTGAATCAGGCAGTGGCCATCTTCAAGCTGCCCAAGCACGATATTATCGATTCCGGAGCGGCAGGTCCCTACCTGGCAACAGCTTAAGATTCCGGCGCAAAAAAGCGGCCGCGCATCTCTGCCAGACCCAGCATATCCAGCAGATTATCCAGCCGCTCTGTCGCTTTTCGGCGCGGCAGATTCTTATACGACGCGATGATCAATTCATTTTTCATCGAATGTTCCCAGCCCACCAATTCGGTTACCGTTACCTGGTAGCCATGGGCTTCGAGTTGCAGGCTGCGCAGCACATTTGTGGCCTGGCTGCCGAATTCCCGGGTATGCAACGGGTGGCGCCACATTTCCGCAAGTGCCCCAGCGCCTAAGGACATGGCCTTCTTGCGGCGCAGCACGCTTGCCACTTCCGCCTGGCAACAGGGGACAACCACGATATGCTGGGCCTGCTTGTGCAAGGCGAACCGTATGGCGTCATCGGTCGCCGTATTGCACGCGTGCAGCGCCGTGACGATGTCAATCTTGGCGGGAAGACGATCCGAGGTAATTGAGTCGGCCACCGACAGGTTCAGGAAGGACATGCCAGGAAATCCCAGCCGCTGCGCCAAGTCGGTAGCGCTTTTGACCAATTCTTCGCGGGTCTCAATGCCGTACAAATGAGACTGATCTTTCAATTGCTTGAAGAACAGATCGTACAGAATGAATCCAAGGTAGGACTTGCCGGCGCCATGATCCACCAGCGTGATGCCGTCGCGGCCCTGCTTCAGGTCTTTGAGCAAGGGTTCGATGAACTGGAACAGGTGATAAACCTGCTTGAGCTTGCGCCGACTATCCTGGTTCATCTTGCCGTCGCGCGTCAGGATGTGCAGCGCCTTCAACAATTCAATAGACTGTTCAGGACGGATTTCGTGTGTAGAGGACATGGGTACGGCGCTACCGGGCAGTTGATAAAGTCAGCCTGCCAGTGTACCAATACCGGCGGATCAACACCCTAGCCTACGCGTACTAGCCATTTCCGGCCGTAAAGAGCCTACAATTCCCTTGAGGTAAAAGCAGTTGCCTAAAGGAGTTCGCTAGCTATGTCGAAGCAGCCGGACCTTAAAACAATAGTAGATACCCAAGTACATTCAGGCGAAGTACTTCTTGATGTACAAGACATCGTCAAGAGCTTCGGCGGCTTGCGCGCTGTCGATCATTGCTCGCTGTCGGTACGCCGCGGCACCATCACCGGACTAATCGGCCCAAATGGCGCAGGCAAGACCACCCTCTTCAACACGATCACAGGGTTTCTGCCTCCGGACTCGGGCCGTATTCGGTTCCAGGGCAACGATATTACCCATCTGCGGCCAGATCAGATTTTCACACACAAGCTCTGCCGCACTTTCCAGATTCCCCGCGAACACGGCAGCATGAGCGTACTCGAGAACCTGATGCTGGTACCACCTGGCCAATTGGGCGAACGTGTCTGGAATGTATGGTTCCGGCGTGGCGATGTGCGTCGGCAAGAAGAGCAAATCCGGGACAAGGCTAGGGAAGTCCTCGAATACCTGGAACTCAGCCATATTCAGAATGAATACGCTGCCAACCTCTCAGGCGGCCAGAAAAAACTGCTGGAACTTGGGCGCACGCTTATGGCCGACCCGGAACTGGTGCTGCTGGATGAGCCGGCGGCCGGCGTCAACCGTTCCCTGCTGAAAAGGCTGATTGCCAATATCCAGTACCTGTCCAGTGAGCGCGGCATTACCTTTCTTCTCATCGAACACGACATGGACATGGTAATGAACCTATGCGATCCGGTCATCGTTATGAGCGAAGGACGCAAATTGGCAGAAGGCCCACCAGAAGAAGTCCGCAGCAACCAAAATGTGCTTGAGGCGTACCTCGGGGGACAATATGCCGCTGCTGAACATTGAAAAAATAACTGGCGGCTACGGCGACTCGGAAGTCTTGCGACAAGTTTCCATGGCTATCGAGCAGCACGAAATCGTCGCGATTATCGGCCCCAATGGCGCAGGCAAGTCCACTTTGATGAAGGCCGTATTCGGCCTGCTGCATCCGCGCGAAGGCAGCATTACCTTTGACGGACACAATATTTCGCAGCTCGCCCCTCATCAAATCGTCAAACTCGGCATGTGCTATGTGCCTCAGGTAGCCAATGTCTTCACCAGCCTATCGGTCGAAGAAAACCTGGAAATGGGCGCTTTCACGCTCAAGGCCAAAGACCTGGACGCCTGCAAGCAACAAGTCTATGACATGTTTCCCCGGCTAAGGGAAAGGCGTCGTCAAACCGTGGGCAAGATGTCGGGCGGCGAGCGACAGATGGTGGCCATGGGCAGCGCCTTGATGCTTAGTCCCAAGCTGCTGCTGCTGGATGAGCCTACGGCGGCATTGTCGCCCAGGCTGGTCGACGATATTTTCAATCGCATAGTCCGCATCAATGAAACCGGCATCGCCATCATGATGGTGGAACAGAACGCCAGGCAGTCACTGCAACTGGCGCACCGGGGCTACGTGCTGGCCAATGGCGAAAATCGCCAGGAAGGCAGTGGCCCGGAACTGCTCGCTGATCCGAATGTCGGCAGCCTCTACCTGGGAGGTTAGACGCTAATGAAAAAATTCCAGAGCCGCACATCCATGGGGATAGGACTGCTTATTATTCTGGTAGGAATGTGTGCGATAGGCCTGGCAAGAGGCGCCGGCATGGAACAATTGCTGTCGCTGATCGTCTGGGGCGTGATGCTGGGCGGCATTATTGCCTTGGGCAGCGTAGGCTTGACCTTATGCTACGGCGTACTGAAGTTCCCAAACTTCGCGCATGGTGAACTGGTGACGCTCGGCGCCTATGTCGCCTTTTCTGTTGTGCAGGTCATACCGCAAAGCGCACCCATCTGGAAGTTTTCGTTCGGCTGGGAATTGCTGGTCGGATTGCTGGTTGCCATACCGGTGACCGGGGCCATTGCAATGCTGGTGGACCGGGCGCTTTACAGCCGCTTGCGGCGAAGCAAGTCGGCACTCGTGCTGTTTGCGATGGCTTCGCTGGGCATGGCATTTTTCCTGCGCAGCATTATCTACCTGGTCTGGGGATCTGACTTCCATTTCTACTATATAGGCCGTGCCAATCCCGCACTGCATCTGCCGCTGGGAGTCCGCGTGCAGGCGGATCAATTGTTCGTGCTCGGGCTGGCGCTGGTACTGGTGATCCTGCTTTATCTGCTGCTGGCAAAAACCAAAATGGGCAAAGCCATGCGCGCCACAGCCGACAACCCCGACCTAGCGCAAATACGGGGGATCAACACTGAACACGTTATCGCCTGGACCTGGATTATCAGCGGCGGGCTGGCGGCAGCGGGCGGCGTCATGTATGCGCTGGCGTCGCAACTGCGCCCCGACATGGGCTTCACCCTGCTTCTGCCCATGTTCGCAGCCATACTCCTGGGCGGTATCGGCAATGCTTTCGGCGCGCTGGTCGGCGCCATCGTCATCGGTGTAGCGATACAAGTGACATCGGCATTCATGAGCCCCGCCTATGGGCCTGCCGTCGCGTTTGCGCTCATGGTCGTCGCTCTGTTGATGCGCCCTCAAGGGCTTTTTGCCGAGAAATAGAAAAAGGAGAACGCCATGGATCAGGCCGAGGTTCTGAAGGCG
>DATJCP010000208.1:0-2470 GCA_035514715.1 Candidimonas sp. | reverse complement strand
GAATTTGCGTGGCAAATACGTGTCGCCGTAAATGGGTTCTTCTTCAGGCTCGCCGGTTATCTTTTCGCCATCCAGCCATATCTCGTGATACGCCCGGGTGCGCGGTATGAAATGGTCGGACAGTTTTTGGGTCCATTCCTGTACCAATTTGTGCTGGCTGGAGAGCAGCGGGTTGACCGAGCTGACTACCTGGCGATTGACGTCGCCACAGGCTGCAATAGTTGTGGCCATGGCCTTGTGTATGGCTTGCATGGTGGGCTTCAGGTCGCGTTTGATAATGCCATGCCACTGGAAGGTTTGGCGCGTGGTGATGCGCAGGCCCCGGCCGGCATAGGTCGAAGCCAGATCGTCAAAGGCCAGCCATTGGGCCGGACTGATTACGCCGCCTGGCAGGCGGGCGCGAATCATGAAGGAGTAGGCCGGTTCCAGCTTTTGCTTACGCCGCTCGTCGCGGATGTCGCGGTCATCCTGCTGGTAGCTGCCGTGGAATTTAAGCAGCTTATTGTCGTCGTCGCTGATGGCGCCGGTAATCGGGTCGTTCAGTCCTTCTTCTATGGTGCCGCGCAAATGACGGCTGTCGGCTTTGACTTGTTCAAGGTGCGAGAGGGTAGTGCTCATGGGTATCCTGGTTAGTAAACGTCGCGGGCGTAGCGGCCTTGGGCAGCCAGATCGTCCAGCCATTGCTTGGCCTGGGTTTCGTCCAGCCCGCCTTCGTCTTGCGCTATGCGCAGCAGCGTCTGGTGCACATCCTTGGCCATGCGGGTCGCATCTCCGCATACGTATAGATGTGCGCCGCCTTGCAACCAGTCATACAGGTCGGTCGCGTGCTCCAGCAACTTGTGTTGTACATAAACTTTCTCTTCCTGGTCGCGTGAAAATGCCAGATCTATGCGGTGCAGGTGACCGTCTTGCAAGGCGCGTTGCCATTCGGTTTGATACAGGAAGTCAGAGGTGAAATGCGGGTTGCCGAAGAACAGCCAGTTGCGGCCGCTGGCGCCGTCAGTGGCGCGTTCTTGTACAAAGGCACGGAACGGTGCTATGCCGGTGCCAGGGCCCACCATGATGACATCGCGCGAGTTGTCGGACGGCAGGCGGAAACGCGGGTTTTCTTCAATGAAGATGGGCAGTTTGTCGCCTTCGGCTAACTGGCTTAAAAAGTTGGAGGCTGCACCCCAGCGGTTTTCACCTTCGTATTCATAGGCGACATTGGCCAGCGTAAGATGAACTTCCGCGTCGACGCTGGTTTGGCTGGAAGCAATGGAATACATGCGCGGCGTTAAAGGCCGCAATGCCTTGACCAGGCCATGCGCAGTCCATTTTGCGGGATATGACTTGAGGACATCTATCAGCTGCCGTGATCCCAGGAATGCCTTGAGCTTATCCAGGGCGTCGGCATGCAACAGGGCCTTCAATTCGTCACTGGCGGCCAGTTCCGCATGCGCGGTCAAGAAAGGCTTGGTCAATTGGGTCAGTTCGCGATGATGGGTCAGCCATTCTTTCAGGCTGCGCGAGACCTTGTTGAATTCCACGGTTTCTTCCGCATCCAGTTCCAGCGCGGCAATGACGGACGCGACCAGGGCGTCGGACTGGCGAGGCCATACTCCCAGGGCGTCGCCTGGCTGGTAGCTTAGCTGACTGCCTTCCAGCGAGATTTCAAGGTGCCGTACATCTTTGTCGCTTCCGCGGCCCGTGACGGGTTGGTTCTGCAGGAGTTCAGCCAGGAACGGTTGTTCGCGAGTCACTTTCGCGGCCTTGGGGTGTAGCGGTGTGACGCTCGCGCTTGGCGCGTCGGTTTGTTTCAGTGTTTTTTGGGCCAGGCCGACAGTGGCATCCTGCCAGGGCAGGGCTACGGTTTCAATATCAAGGTCGGCGGTGCCCAGGTCGTGTATGCGCTGGGCGCCTAGTTCGGTCAGGCGTGCATCGATATTTTGAGCAATGCCGCAAAACAAAGGGTAGCTGGAGTCGCCCAATCCAAGCACGGCATACTTCAATTGAGGAAGCTTGGGCGCACGGCGGCTGTTCAGGAACTCGATAAAAGCCAGGGAGTCATCGGGCGCTTCGCCTTCGCCTTGTGTGCTCATGACGATGTACAGCAAGTGTTCGTCCTTGAGTTCGCGGGTGGTGTAGCGGTCGGCGCGTACAAGGCGTGCATTCAGGCCGAGTGCGGTGACGCGTTCTGTCAGGGTTTCGGCAATGCGTTTGGCGTTGCCGGTTTGGCTGCCATACAGGATGGTGAGTTGTTTGGCTACGCTGGGGGCGGCTACGGCGCTGATAGCGGGCGGAACGCTGCGTTGGACTTGTCTGCCTTGCTCTACCCCCGCGAAGTATCCGGATAGCCAGCTTAATGCGCTGGATTCCAGGCCGTCTGTTAGTTCGGTAAGGAGTTTGTGTTTGGATTCGGGCAGGTAGGAGGGTGCCAGCATTGCGTACTCGATATGGTTCGGGGTGGGACCATTCTAGGTATCTTGTT
>DATJCP010000207.1:0-1623 GCA_035514715.1 Candidimonas sp. | reverse complement strand
GTTTGTCAGGCCGCACAGCCCTGGTAACCGGGTCCTCGCGCGGCTTGGGGTTTGCCTTCGCCCAGGCATTGGCGGCTCACGGTGCAAAAGTAATACTGAACGGTACGAATACCGAGGCCTTGCAAACTGCTGTGGATGCTTTACGCGCCCAGGGTTACCTGGCCGACAGTGCCGCTTTCGACGTCAGCAATGAACAGGCTGTCATGGAGGCTTTCAAGGGCTTCGACGACAAAGGTTTGGTTATCGACATCCTGATTAACAATGCAGGCATCCAGTTGCGCAAGCATTTGGTGGACTTGGAGCTGACTGAATGGCAGCGGGTTCTTGATATCAATTTGACCAGTGCCTTCCTGGTGGGGAAAGAGGCAGCTAAAAGAATGATTGCCAGGAAAAGCGGCGGGAAAATCATCAATATCGGCTCGTTGACCAGTGAATGCGCGCGTGCCAGCATAGCCCCGTATACCGTTGCCAAGGGTGGCATCAAGATGTTGACGCGCGCCATGACGGCTGAATGGGCCGCCCACAATATTCAAGCCAATGCGATCGGCCCGGGCTATATGGCAACGGATATGAATACCGCCTTGATCAATAATCCGCAATTCGATGGCTGGGTAAAAGCCCGCACGCCCGCCGGGCGCTGGGGCCTGCCCGACGAACTCGCCGGCACGGCTGTTTACCTTGCCTCTAAAGCATCCAACTATATCAATGGCCAGATTATTTATGTGGACGGCGGCATGTTGGCTGTGCTTTAACGATGCCGGCCATGGGTAATCAGGTGACCATATAGCCGCCGTCAACCGGCATGATGACGCCGGTCATGAAGGCCGATGCATCGGAACACAAAAAGACTGTCGCCATTGCCACATCGCGAGGCGTGCCCCAGCGTTTAAGCGGAGTGCGGTCAAGAATAGGTTTGGCGCGCGCCTCATCGTTTTGTAGCGCTGCGGTCAGGGGCGTTGCTATCCAGCCGGGGGCGATGGCGTTCACGCGGATGCCATCGGCCGCATACGCAATAGCCAGGGACTTGGTCAGTTGGGCGATGCCGCCTTTGCTGGCACTATAGGCAGGAACCAGTCCACCGCCGAATAAGCTCAGCATCGACGCGGTGTTCACAATGCATCCGCTGGATTTTGCCAGAAATGGGCGCAGCGCCTCGCATAGCCGCATGGTGCCTGTCAGATTGATGTCAAGCACGCGCTGGAATACTTCAAGCTTGAACTCCTCACCGCGGGAAATGATACCGGCGCAATTGATGAGGATATCCACGCTGGATAAGGTTTGCGTGAATGCCTGTATAGCGTCTTCGTTTGTGACATCCAGAATGGCTTCGGTAATGCGGTCCGATTGGTAGCCTGAGGCGTCGTTGGACGCCAGACCCGCCGCATAAACGTGCGCGCCTAGGCTGGCGAGCTCTTCGGCAATGGCGCGGCCTATGCCCTGGGTACCGCCGGTGACAATGGCTGTTTTGTTGTCCAGCATGCCTGGTTTGAAGCTCATGTTTCGTCCTTGCTCAGCGTATGAACTGGTCGACATAATCGGCCCCCAGGCCCACGCTTTCGTAGTGCTTGCGACACATATCCACCTTGGTGAAGACATCTTCGTAGCCGGTGTGATTGCCTTCGC
>DATJCP010000206.1:0-2848 GCA_035514715.1 Candidimonas sp. | reverse complement strand
GGTTACGACGACCTGCCTGAAGACACCCTGGTGCTGCCTTCGCATGGCCGGCCATTCAGAGGGCTGCACGAGCGCATCGCGCAGCAGCACGCGCATCATGCTGAGCGCTTGGCCGAGGTATTGGATGCCTGTGCCCAGCCCCAAAGCACGACCGACATCCTGCCTGTGATGTTCAAGCGCAAACTGGATGTGCATCAATTGACTTTTGCCATGGGCGAAGCCCTGGCGCACTTGCATGCCTTGTATTTCGACGGCAAGCTGGAACGCATGACGGGCGATGACGGCGTGATCCGCTTCAAGCGTAAATAACGCGCCGATGGGGGTGTGCTGGCTGACGCGCCGGCCGCCCCCTGGTTTACCTTGCTGCTAACGATTCACCAGCGCAAGTTTGACCGCCAAGCCTAAAAATACGATGCCGGCGGTGCGATTCAATAGGCGCTGCGCTTTTTGCGAGCGCTGTACGCGTTCTCCCAGCACACCCGAAAAAAAGGCGATGGCGCCAAAGACCAGCAGCGTGGATACGATAAACAGCGCGCCCAGGCTAAGTATTTGCAGTGCCACTGAACCCCTTGCAGGCGACGCGAATTGCGGCAGAAAAGCCAGGAAAAACAGTGATACTTTGGGGTTGGTCAGGTTCATGACGATGCCCCGGCGATAAAGCTGCCATTTACCTCTTTTGATTGGTTTTTCTTGGCTGGCTACGCTGCCATGCGCATGAAATGCACCCCATGCCAGGTAAACCAGGTAGGCGGCTCCTGCCAGCTTGAGTATCGTAAAGGCCATTGCTGATGCCGCGAAGACGGCAGCCAGGCCCACGGCAACGGCGATCGTATGGACGACCAGCCCCGTGCACAACCCGAGCACCACCAGTATCCCCGCGGTTCGCCCCCATAAAGCGGATTGCATCAGTACAAACAAGTTATCGGGCCCCGGCGTGAGCGCTAGCAATACGGCAATGCCAAAAAAAGAAAGCGCTACTTCGAATGTCAGCATGCTTGGGGCTCGCGTAAAAAATATCCATTATCATCAAGCTTGCAAGTTTTCGTGGCCAGCCCGATCCGTGCCATTATGAATGCCTCCGTTAACGCTAACAACATCTAATTGCTATCACACACCATGGCTAATTCCGCTGCTACCCATCTGGACACTTTATTGCAACATACTGGCGTCGCCCAGTTCGATCCGGCCAATGGCGCCGCTCCTGTTGCCCTACCTTCGATGCGCACCAGCACGGTGCGTTTCCAGAACCTGGATGCGCTGGACCGCGCCCAGGCGGGCAAGGCAAAGGGTGAACGCAGCGTGACTTACGGTCGGGTGGGAATGGACACACATGCGGCGCTTGAGCAGGTTTTTTGTGAACTGGAAGGCGCCCAGCGGACCTTTCTGGCGTCATCCGGCCTGGGTGCAATTACCTTGGCCTTCTTCAGCGTATTGAACAGCGGAGATCACATGCTGGTCGCCGATTGCGCCTATGGTCCTGTACGTTATCTGGACAAGACGGTGCTGAGCCGCATGAATATTCAGACCTCTTATTGCCGCGCCACGCAGGCAGAGCTGGAGTCGCAGCTACGCCCGAACACGCGTGTTCTGTATGTGGAGTCGCCGGGATCGCTGCTGTTTGAAATGCTGGATATTCCTGCTCTGGCAGCCTTTGCCCGCAAGCATGATTTGATTCTTGCCGTGGATAATACCTGGGGTTCCGGCTACATTTACCGGCCTCTGGATCTGGGCGCCGATATTTCCATTGTTGCGGGAACCAAGTATGTCGGCGGCCATTCCGACCTGATGCTGGGCGCCGTCATGGCCAAGGAACCCGGCCTGATCAAGCGTATCAACGATACCCATTACGCGATGGGCTATTCGATTAGCGCCGATGACGCATGGTTGGCCATACGCGGCGCGCGCACGCTACCCATACGCATGCGCCAAAGCGCCCAAAACGCTATGGAAGTCTGCGAGTTTCTAGGTACCCGCCCCGAAGTGGCGCGCATCTACCATCCCGCCTTGCCGTCCGATCCCGGCCACGCCTTGTGGCAGCGCGATTGCACGGGTTCCAACGGTATGCTCGCTGTCGAGCTTGCGCTCGACAATGCGTCAGCGCGCCGTTTTGTCGATGCGCTGACGCTGTTCGGGATAGGATTTTCGTGGGGCGGTTTTGAAAGCCTGGTGCAGCTGGTAGACCATGGCGCCTTGCAAGTGCATGGCTACGGGTCGCGCAACGATAACGCTATCGTTCGCCTGCATATAGGCCTGGAGTCGCCGCAAGATCTAATTGCCGATATCATGCAGGCCCTAGATCAGGCGGCGGGGTGATCGTCAGGTTTATTTCTTGCTTACCATATCGACCAGCTTCTGGGCCTGTGCAATGGCCCCTTCATAGCTGTTGGTCATGCTTGGTGAAGTGACGTACTGGCCGCCCACAGCAATGCTGGGCGTGCCTTCGATTTTATAAACCTTGGCCAGTTCGTCGGCCCGCATCACCTTGGAGTTGATGCCGAACGAATTGAACACGTCTTCGAAAGCCTTGCGATCCACGCCTTTGCTAACTACCCAGTCAGTAATTGCTTTGGCATCGTAAATGCGCTTCTTTTCATCGTGAATGGCCTTGAAGACTGCGGGATGCAAATCCAGCCGGTTCAGGCTTTCCAAAGAATAATAAAGCTTTTGCAAGTCGGCCATGCTGGCATTGAATGCAACCGGCACCTGCTTCAGAACGACATTTTCCGGCAAGGTTTTTGCCCATGCTTCCACCATGGGTTCCATGGCGTTGCAATGCGAGCAGGTATAGGCAAAGAATTCCAGCACCTCTATTTTGCCGCTTGTATCCGATGGCTGAGCAGGTTCAATC
>DATJCP010000205.1:0-18528 GCA_035514715.1 Candidimonas sp. | reverse complement strand
CCGCACCCCAGGCCGGTGATCAGGCTTTTGAAGTTGAGCTGCGCCAATCCGGCAAAGTACTGCACGTACCCGCCGACAAAACCATACTCGAAGTGCTTGAAGAGGCCGGCTGCGACCCCTTCTTCGATTGCCGCCGCGGCGAATGCGGCGTCTGCCAGGCAACGGTCCTGGAAGGCACGCCCGACCACCGCGATTACTACCTGTCCGAATCAGAACGCGAAGCCGGCAATGTCATGCAGATCTGTATTTCCCGCAGCCATTCCGATCGCCTGGTATTAGACCTTTAATTGATAGAGGCCTGTCATGAACTATCGCCATAACCCTGCCGCTGTTTCCGCCCTGATACGCCCCACTGAAGTCCACAAAGACATCTTTATCGACGAAGAAATCTTTGCACTGGAAATGGAGCATTTGTTTGCCAACACCTGGGTCTATGTCGGCCATGCCAGCCAGGTGCCCAACGTGGGCGACTTTTACACCACCACGATAGGCGACCAGCCTGTCATCATGGTGCGCCACACCGACAACACCGTCAGGGTCTTGCATAACCGCTGTCCGCATAAGGGCGTGAAGATCGCAGGCGACACCTGCGGCAACACGGGCAAATTTTTTCGCTGCCCTTATCACGCCTGGACTTTCAAGACCGATGGCAAACTGCTTTCCATACCGCTGAAAAAAGGCTATGAACCCGAAGTGTTCAATGCCTGCGAAGCCAGTCACGGCATGGCGGCCGTGGAAAACATACACAACTACCGCGATTTCATTTTTTGCCGCCTAAACCCGCAAGGCCAGTCTTTTGAAGACTTCTTCGGCGAGTCGCTATCCACCCTGGACAACATGGTCGAGCGCTCACCCGAAGGCAAGCTGGAAGTCGCAGGCGGCGTGCTCCGGTATATGCACGACTGCAACTGGAAAATGTTGGTCGACAACCAAACCGATACCTGCCACCCCATGGTGGCGCATGAATCCTCGGCCGGAACCGCCGTACGGGTTTGGGAACAGGCACCCGAAGGCACACCCAAGCCCATGGCGGTTGAGCAGTTCGCCCCCTTTATTTCACCCTACGAGTTTTTTGAAGGCATGGGCATACGGGTTTGGGAAAACGGCCACGGCCACACAGGCGTGCACAACTCCATCCACGCCGCTTACTCAGCCGTGCCGGGGTATCTTGAAGCCATGGACCAAGCCTACGGCAGCGAACGCACTGCGCAAATCCTGGGCGATACCCGGCACAACACCACTTATTTCCCCAATATCATGGTCAAGGGTCCAATTCAAACCCTGCGTATTTTCAAGCCGCTGGCTGCCAACAAAACGCTAGTCGAGTCCTGGACTTTCCGCCTGGTTGGCGCCCCCGACAAGCTGCTGGAACGCACGCTTATGTACAACCGCCTGATCAATGCGCCTACGTCCGTCGTCGGGCACGATGACCACGAGGTTTACGAGCGCTCTCAACAAGGCTTGCACAGCCGCGGCCGCGACTGGGTCAATGTCGCCCGCCTGTACGAGCCCACTGAGCCCAACCGCAAGAATGAAGTCGTCAACGGCACCAGCGAATGGCAGATGCGCAATCAATATCAGGCCTGGGCCCGCTACATGACAGCCACCATGAAGGAGTCGGCATGAGCCTATTCACCGATCAGCAACTTTACGACTTTGCCTATGCCGAAGCACGCCTGTTGGACGAACAGCTGTTTGACGACTGGCTGGCGCTTTTTACCGAAGACGGCCACTACTGGATGCCGCTAAGCCACGGCCAGACCGACCCACTGCTGCAAGGCTCGCTGATGTACGAAGACACGCTGCTGCTGAAGGTGCGTATCGAGCGCCTGGCTGGCCAACGCACGTATTCGCAACAGCCTAAAAGCCGCAGCCATCACTTATTGCAACAGCCCACTGTGGAAGCGAGCCACCCATGGCATAACCCCGAACAGGGGCGTTATGTGGTGCGCACCGCCTTTCACTATATAGAAGCACGTCAGGACCAGCAGTATGTGTATGCTGGCTGGGCTACGTTCGAGCTGGCCGCGATTGACGGCAAGCTGCGTATCAGTCAGAAACGCATAGATCTGCTTAACTGCGAATCGGCATTGCACAGCATTCAACTTTTCATGTAAGGGGCTGGCATTGTCTATCACGGTTTACCAAGCATTTACGGCAAGCGCGCAGCAATGGCCGCAGCATCCTTTCCTGTGCGTGATGCCCGAAACAGCACAAATTTACGGCATTGCCGCGGGCGAAATCAGCTACCAGGATGCACAACGCCAGATCGAATTGCTTAAAACGGCCTATGCCGCGGCGGGCTATGGTCACGGCCATCGCGCCGGGCTGCTACTGGAAAACCGCCCTGCCTTCATTTTCCATTGGTTTGCCTTGAACGCCCTGGGCGTGTCGGTCGTACCCATCAATATCGACATGCGTGCGGCAGAGCTGGAATACCTGATCGGCCACTCTGAAATCGCCATTGCCATCGCCGTGTCCGAGCGCCATGCCTTGCTGCAAAACGCGGCCCAGACGGCAGGACGCTCATTGCCCATCATGAGCGCAAGCGACACCCCGCCCAAGGCCATAGTCCCTGCGCCGCTGGCACACCAGCCCATCACCGCAGCCACCGAATGCGCCTTGCTGTATACCTCCGGCACCACCGGGCGCCCCAAGGGCTGCATACTTCCCAATGAATACTTTTTGCTGGCAGGGCGCTGGTATGCCCAGGCAGACGGCCTGGTTTCGTTAAGCACCGGCACCGAACGCATGCTGACGCCGCTGCCGCTGGTCCACATGAATGCTATGGCCTACTCGGTCATGGCCATGGTCATTACGGGTGGCTGCCTGATCCCCATTGACCGCTTCCACCCCCAAACCTGGTGGGACACCGTGCGTGAGTCTCGGGCTACGGTGGTGCACTATCTGGGGGTCATGCCAGCCATACTGATGAAGGCCGCTTCAAGCCCGGATGACAAATCCCATCAGGTACGGATGGGATTTGGCGCAGGCATAGACCGCTCTCTACACGCACCTTTCGAACAACGCTTCGGCTTTCCGCTACTGGAAGCCTGGGCCATGACCGAAACCGGCGCGGGCGCGGTCATCATCGCCAATCACGAGCCGCGCTACATCGGCTCCAACTGTTTCGGCAAAGAAAGCAACGATATTCAGGTGCGCCTGCTCAACGATGCAGGTCAACCGGCTGGTATCAATGAAAACGGAGAACTACTGGTCCGGCACGCAGGACCCGATCCCCGATACGGCTTTTTCGCGGGCTATTTAAAAGACGCCACCGCTACCGAGCAGGCTTGGCAGGACGGCTGGTTCCATACCGGCGATATCGTACGGCGCAACGAGCAAGGTCATTTGCATTTTGTTGACCGCAAGAAGAATGTCATACGGCGCAGCGGGGAAAACATCGCGGCTGTCGAGGTGGAGAGCGTGCTGGTCCAGCACCCGGCCATCAAGGCGGTGGCCGTCGCGGCAGTACCCGACAAGGTGCGCGGCGACGAAGTGCTGGCGTGTATTGTGACCCATGCCTGCCTGGATACCCACCAGGCAGCAGAACTGGCCAACGAAATCGTCGGCTGGAGCCTGACACAACTGGCGTATTACAAAGTGCCGGGCTACATCGCATTCGTTACCGAACTGCCATTGACCATCACCAACAAACTGCAACGCGGAGAACTTAAAACACTGGCCCCAACCCTGCCCGGCACGCCGATGTGCTTTGACACTTGCGCCCTGAAAAAGCGGCAGGAACCCATTGCATGAAACCACCCCGCCTAGGCTATGAAGGCATCGTCGCCACGATGCCCGTTACCGTGCCTTACCAGCGCTATTCCATAGACAGCGCGCACTGGTGGCTGGGCAAGGCGCTGGGTGCCCTGGTACGCGGGGCAGGCATCGCCAAACACGATATCGACGGCATGTGCGTATCGAGCTTTACGCTGGCGCCGGACACCGCGGTGGGCCTGGCGCAGCACCTGGGCATGAGCCCTCGCTGGCTGGACCATATTCCCATGGGCGGAGCCAGCGGCGCGATTGCACTGCGCCGCGCCGCGCGCGCCGTGCAGGCAGGAGATGCCGATATCGTCGCCTGCCTGGCGGGCGACACCAATCAGGTCGACTCGTTTCGCAACACTGTCAGCCAGTTTTCACGCTTCGCCCAAGACGCCGTTTATCCTTATGGCGCTGGCGGCCCCAACGCCAGCTTCGCCTTGCTGACCAAGCACTATATGCAGCAAACCGGCGCCACCCGCGAAGATTTCGGCAAGCTGTGCGTCGCGCAACGGGACAACGCCTTGCGCTATCCCCACGCACTGATGAAAAAGCCGCTGACCATGCAACAGTACATGGACGCGCGGCTTATCACCGACCCTATACATTTGTTCGACTGCGTCATGCCCTGCGCAGGCGCCGACGCCTTCCTGGTAATGCGGGAAGAACAGGCGCTGGCGCTGCAATTGCCCTTTGTACGGATACTGTCCACGATAGAACGGCATAACGCCTGGCAAGAAGACGCCATCCAGATACGCGGCGGCTGGACCATGGACTGCGATGCGTTCTACGCGCATGCTGGCGTCGGCCCGGCAGATATCGATTTCATGCAGGCTTACGACGACTACCCCGTCATCAACATGATGCAAATTGAAGACCTGGGCTTCTGTAAAAAAGGCGATGCGCCCGATTTTGTACGCAAGCACACCTTCACCATAGACGGCAGCTTCCCCTTCAACACCAACGGCGGGCAATTATCGGTTGGCCAAGCGGGCGCTTCTGGCGGCTACCTAGGCATGGTTGAAGCGCTGCGCCAACTGACAGGGCAAGCCGGTGCAACCCAAGTGCCCAACGCCAGAATCGGCCTGGTCAGTGGCTTTGGCATGATCAACTATGACCGCGGCATCTGCACGGCAGCCGCGCTGCTGGCCAGGAGCGACACATGAGCCAGGCCCTTACCCGCCCCCCGCGCAAAAACCCTTTGGCGCGCACGCGCCAACCCACGCAGCCGCCCGGCGCTCGCAGCCGCAGATCGCTGGGACTGACCGCCGCCGCAGCGGCTGGCCGCTTCGACCTGCAGGTGTGCCAGGAATGCCAGGCCGTGCAGTACCCGCCGCGCGAAGTCTGCCACACGTGCCTGTCGGATCAACTGCACTGGCAGGCGGTCGACCCGCAAGGCCAGCTATTGGTTACGACAGTCCTGCACCACAGCAACGACTTGTACTTTCGCGAGCGGCTGCCATGGCGGATAGGCACGGTAAAAATGGCGGCCGGCCCTTCAGTGGTTGCCCACGTACACGGCGACTGCCATGATGGCGACACCGTCAGGCTGACACTAAAACTGGATCGCAGCGGCCAGGCGGTTCTTATTGCACTCCCTCAACAGGCGACTCCCAATATGGAAGACGATATCGTGCTGCGCGAAACCTCGTGCGATCCCAAATTCCGGCGTGTGCTGGTCACAGACGGCAAAACAGTGGTTGGCCTGGCCATCATCAAGGCCTTGCTGGCATCCGATGTCACTGCCATCTTCGCTGGCGACCCGCAACCCTGGAAAGCCTCTGACGAATTCAACCTGTTGTGCAACGACGAGCGCGTACACAAACAGGCCCTCAACATCACCGACTCCGACTCGGTGCAGCGCCTGTCGCGCTCTATTGGCGGCAAGGTCGACATATTGATCAATACGGCAGGCTACGAACGCGACGGCGGCGTGCTTTACAACCGCGACATCAACAAAGCGCACGAAGCCATGGATATCAATTGCATGGGGCTGATGCGGCTGGCGCAACACTTTGGCCCCGCCATGGCCAGCCGCGCAGCCGATGGCGTCAACAACGCCGTGGCCTGGGTCAATATCTTGTCCATCTACGCCCACGTGAACTTGGCCGCCCGTGGTGTCTGGTCGGCGTCCCAGGCGGCGGCGCTTTCCGTATCGCAATGCCTGCGCAACGAATTTCTGCAGTCGGGGATACGCGTAGTCAATGTATTCGCTGGGCCTATCGATCATGAATGGGAACAGTTGACCCCGCCGCCGCGCGTCAGCCCCAACACCATTTCATCGGCCATCGTGCGCGCGCTACGCGACGGTGTCGAAGACGTTTATGTTGGCGATATTGCACAAGAATTCCTGGCACGCCTGCGCGATAACCCCAAGGGGCTGGAACGCGAACTGGGCACATAAAAAGAGACACTATGACAAGCACCGTACTAACCCAATTCATGTCTGAACTGTTGTCCGGCAAGATCAAGATCGTCGACCTGACCGAAACGCTCACGCCAGACTTCCCCACTATTGTGCTGCCGCCCGAATTCGGCCAGGCCTGGCCTTTTCGCATAGAGGAAATTTCCCGCTACGACGAGCGCGGACCAGCCTGGTACTGGAACAATTTTTCAATGTCGGAACATACCGGCACCCACTTTGACGCGCCGGCCCACTGGATCAGCGGCAAAGATCAGCCCGACAACACTGTCGACACCATACCCCTGGACGCCTTTATTGCCGAAGCCTGCGTCATTGACTGCTCGGCGGAATCACGCGACAACCCCGACTTCCTGCTATCTATCGACTTTATTCAGCAATGGGAAGCCAAGCACGGGAAGATTCCCGCCAGATCCTGGGTACTGATGCGCACCGACTGGTCCAAGCGCGGCAAACCCGTCGACTACCTTAACCAGCAAGAAGATGGCGCGCATTCCCCAGGCCCCGACGCCCAGGTCGTTCCATGGCTGATCAAAGAGCGCAACGTGCATGGCTTTGGCACCGAATCGGTAGGCACCGACGCAGGGCAAGCCCAGCACCTTGACCCGCCCTACCCCTGCCATTACTTCATGCATGGCAATAACCGCTATGGCCTGCAATGCATGACCAATCTTGATCAACTGCCCCCAAAAGGGGCTGTCATTTTCGCCGCCCCCCTGAAAATCCGCAGCGGCTCGGGCAGCCCTTTGCGCGTACTGGCCCTGACCCCCACAGCGCTCAGCTGAACGGAGACATCACATGACGACGGCCCAGCCCCATACCGCGATAGTCACCGGAGGCAGTGCAGGCATAGGCGCGGAAATCTGCCGCCAAATGCTCGATGCAGGCTATGAAGTGATTTCCATGGCGCGCCGCGCGCCCGACTTCACCCATCCAAGATTACAGACTGTGCTGGTCGACTTACTCGACGCCCAGGCCACAACCCAGGCCAGCCAGGAGGCTGCACGGCAATACCCGATAAGCCATGTCATACACAACGCCGGTGTGATCTGGCCCAACTTGTTGCCTGACGTCACCCAAGACGAGCTGCATGGTTTGACGCAGATTCATCTGGGCGCGGCGATTTCCCTGGTGCAAGCGGTGCTGCCCGGTATGGAAAGCCGGCATTTTGGTCGTATCGTGCTGATGTCGTCGCGCGGGGCACTGGGCCTGCCTACACGCACCGCCTACTCCGCCACCAAGGCGGGCATGATAGGCATGGCGCGCACCTGGGCACTAGAGCTGGCCCCCAAAGGCATCACCGTTAACGTCGTCGCCCCCGGCCCAATACAAACCGATATGTTTTATGACGTTATTCCAGCAGGCAGCGAACGCGAACACAATATCGCCAAGGGCATACCGGTGCAACGGCTGGGCCGTGCCGACGATGTCGCGCGTGCCGTCATGTTTTTTTCTGATGCCGCCAACGACTTTATTACAGGGCAAACGCTATATGTATGCGGCGGCGCCAGCGTAAGTTCTGTAACGATCTAACAAATAAAAGGCTAGACCCTTATTCCACCGGAGACATACCCATGCTATTGAAACAACTTACCCTGACCGTTGCCCTTGTTACCGCCCTGGGAGCCGCCCCCGCGCTTGCCCAGGTAAAAATAGGTGTCGTCACCTCGTCAACCGGCCCGACGGCGCTTATCGGCATTCCACAAAAGAATACTGTAGCGCTATTACCCAAGAAAATAGGCGATCTGACTGTCGAATATATTTCCCTGGATGATGCCAGCGACCCTACCCAGTCTGTCACCACCTTTAAGAAACTGATCACCGAAGAAAAGGTAGACGCGCTGATTGGGCCATCCGGATCGCCCAACGCCATGGGCGTCATCCAGTTTGCGGCAGAGTCCGGCACGCCCATGCTGGCGCCTGTTGGCACGGCAGCGGTCGTATTGCCCATGACTCCTGAAAAAAAATGGGTCTTTAAAACCACCCAGAACGATGACATTATCGCCAGGGCGCTGGTAAGCCACATGGTCAAAACAGGCATCAAGACGACAGCCTTTATCGGCCTGAACGACGCATACGGTGAAAACTGGCTAAAAGTCTTTACCGACCTGGCAGCCAAAAACAATATCAAGATCCTGGCTACAGAGCGCTACCAGCGCTCTGACAGCTCTGTGACCGGCCAGGCCCTGAAAATACTGGCGGCCAAGCCCGATGCCGTCTTGATTGCCGGTACTGGCGCAGCCGCCGTGCTGCCTGAAACCACCTTGTTCAAGCAAGGCTACAAAGGCAAGTTCTACCAAACGCACGGTGCCGCCCTTCCTGCCTTCCTGAAACTAGGCGGCAAAGATGTAGAAGGAACAGTATTGGCGGCCAGCCTGATGCTGGTCTTGCCAGAGATCGACAACAGCAACCCTTCCAAGAAGGTCGCTGAAGACTACATTGCGCGCTACACCAAGCTGTATGGCAACGCCCCCGCTACATTTGGCGCCAATGTATACGATGCAGGCCTGTTGCTTGAGCAAGCCATTCCGCTGGCAGCCAAAACCGCCAAACCGGGCACCAAGGAATTTCGTAGCGCGCTGCGGGATGCCCTGGAAAAAACCCACGAGCTGGTTGCCACTCAAGGCGTCTACAACATAAGCCCCGAAGACCACAGCGGCTTCGATGACCGCGGCCGCGAACTGATCACGGTGAAAGACGGCCAATGGCGCTTAGTTAAGTAAGTGTAGCGATTACCTTGGGTGCCGGAACGCGTAAACCGGCACCCCTCCCATCCGAATAAGAACCGGTTCACCGCACGCAAATATATAGATCCCGGATGCCGTCTAAAATAGGCGTTACAACAGGGCAACAACGCCAGCAGCAACATGGTGTCCATCCCTTGCCGCACATCTATTTATTCACGGAGAACCTTGTCCATGTCGTTCAAAACGCTTGCAATTACCACGACGCTGCTTGCCGCACTTGGCGCCGCCCCCGTATTGGCGCAGGTCAAGATAGGCGTGGTTACCTCGGCAAGCGGCCCTACCGCCATGGTCGGGATCCCGCAAAAGAATACCGTTCCGCTACTGCCCAAGAAAATTGGCGACCTGACGGTGGACTACATTTCGCTTGATGACACCAGCGACCCCACCCAGTCGGTCACCATTATCAAGAAACTGCTCAGCGAGCAAAAAGTCGACGCCATTATTGGGCCTACTGGGTCGCCCAACGCCATGGCTGTTATCCAGTTCATAGCGGAATCCGGCACACCCATGCTGTCGCCGGTAGGTACGGCTTCGGTGATTTTGCCCATGACTCCCGAAAAGAAGTGGGTTTTCAAAACTACGCAGAATGACGACCTGATTGCCAAGGCGCTGGTACAGCACATGGTTGGCGCGGGGGTTAAAACTGCAGGCTTCATTGGCTTTAATGATGCCTATGGCGAAAACTGGCTGAAGGTCTTTAGCGACCTGGCCAAGCAAAACAATATCAAGCTGGTTGCGGTTGAGCGCTACGTGCGTTCCGATAGCTCGGTCACCGGCCAGGCCCTGAAAATACTGGCGGCCAAGCCCGATGTTGTGCTGGTTGCCGGCACGGGTACCGCAGCGGTATTGCCCCAGGCCACATTGGCCAAACAAGGCTACAAGGGCCAGTTCTATCAAACCCACGGCGCTGCGTTGCCCGCATTCCTGAAGCTGGGCGGCAAAGATGTTGAAGGCACCATACTGGCGGCAGGCCTGATGCTGGTGCTGCCGGAAATCGCCGACAGCAACCCTTCCAAGAAAATCGCACAAGACTACATTACCCGCTACACAGACATGTACGGCAGCGCGCCTGCCACGTTTGGCGCCAATGTATTTGATGCAGGCTTGTTGCTAGAAAAAGCCATTCCGGTTGCCGCCAAAGCTGCCAAGCCAGGCACCCCGGAATTCCGCAGCGCCTTGCGCGATGCCCTGGAAAACACCCGCGAACTGGTCGCCACGCAAGGCGTCTACAACATGAGCCCTGAAGACCACAGCGGCTTTGATGACCGCGGCCGCGAAATGATCACCGTCAAAGACGGCCAGTGGCGTTTGTTGAAGTAAGCATTGTCTGAAGTCACTTTTGTCGGATCGCGGCGCCCAGGCGCCTGATCCGACTTGCCGTTATGGCAATGGCAGCCCCTGACGCTGCGCTACCTGGCGATACGCGTGACCAGCCAACGCTATATCCTCCAAGCCCACACCTACTGATTTATAGATAAACACATCATCTTCCGATTGCCGGGATATGCTTGTTCCGGCCAACACGTGCGCCAGTTCAACCACCTTCTCGCCCACCAATGCGGCGGGACCGGCAAGAATCAAATCCCCCGCCTCTTCCAGAGACTGCTGCCGCCATTCAATAACGATGGCTTTTGCCTTTGCAAGAGCAGCATCGTCCAGTTCTCGTGTGGTGGGCAAGCTCGACCCGATAGCCGCCACAAACGTACCCGGGCGCAGCAATTCGCCAGAGAAAAGCGGTGTGGTAGAGCGCGAGGCCGTCACTAGAATATCGGCATTAGCGGCAACCTCCTCAGCCTTGACCATGCACACGCTGGCGCCTGATGCCGCAGCCAAGCGGCTGGCCGTGTCGGGCGGCGCGTACGGATCGCAAACTAGAATTTGCTCCAACCCGAATTCGCGGGTCAGCTGGACAGCATGTTCAGCGCCCTGGACTCCCGCGCCGAATAGCCCCATGGTTTTGGCCGAGCGCCGTGCCAATTTTTTGGCAAGCAACACCGAGCAGGCGGCTGTTCGTATACGCGTCAACGCCCCTGCATCAAAAGTCGCCAACGGACGCCCATCTTTTGCTGAAAACAGCAGGATTACGAAGGAAAACTGGCCTTTTATCGTTGTGTAGACCTTAGCCCCTGTGACGCCCTGCTCAGGAATAACCGCTCCCAATGTGGAAAGCTTGACGCCATCAGCCTCGGTTCGTATCCGTTTTTGCATAGCGGCACGACCATCGGCATAGCCAAGAAACGCGGCAAGCAGCACTTCCTGGGCATCACGCGCCGTCACAACAGCATCCACCATCTCATCAGAGATATGCAACATAGAGGGGTTTCCTTACTGGATTACCATGAAACTTTGATATTGCCCGTGACAAATGTCTGGCAGGCCATGCGGTAGCCTTTTTCAAAGTCTTCGGGTTTCAGATGCTTGCGTTCTTTGGGCTTGATCTTGTCGGTGTTTTCGATGCCCTCGATATGGCACTTGCATGTCCCACACAGACCTCCCCCACACTTGAAGGGGATACCGCCTCTTTCCTTGATCGAGACGCGCAGCAGGTTGCTATTTTCAGGGGCCGCAGCGACCAGGCCGCCGTTGTTGATAAAAGTAATCTCAACCATGATTAAATTATTCCTGTAGCGCGTTCGTTATCGCAACGCACCAGCGACGCATCCAATCCGCCGAATGCCGCCAGATGCTCAAGCTCGGCCCGCGCCAGCTCAATTGTGTCGAATTTCTCCAAAAACTTGGAGGGCACGTTATTGACGATGTAGGGCGGATCGTCCTCTGTAATACGGATTCGGGTATCGCCGTGCAATTGCGCAAGCTGGTAGATAGCCTTGGTTTTTCCGTAGAAACGGTATTCGTAAGACTCAATAACTGTCCCTTCAGCGCCCACCTGGCTATGGTATTTACCAGGCTTGCTTACTAGAATTACATACATAGGCCTGCCTCTTTAATTGACTGCGGGCGCAAGCGCCGGCGCAATATCCTGTGTCAATTCAATGTCATGGGTCAGCCACAACTGGCAAACCAACCGGTATCCCTGCTCGATACGCTCACCCAATTGTTTCTTTTCTTTCCAGTTGGCAGGCGGCAGATGCTCCGCACCGGAAATGATCCGGCATGCACACGTGGCGCATTTACCCATGCCGCACTGATACTTAAGGTTGGGATAAGGGAATTGTTTGATGCCGGCGCGCACAACCAGATTGGTGTTGTCTTTGACATCTTCGGTGTACGTCTGGCCGTCTTTATGGAAAACAACTGTAGGCATTTTGTAAGCTCACTGCAAAATTCTAAAAAGAGCGCAAAGGCTTGCTTGCCCTAGCGATGCCAAGCGATAAGTGATGAGCTCTACTCACCGATATGCTTATCGCAAACCCAATACGGAATATTGTATACCGTTTATAGCTCCAAAGCTCTAAGGGAAAGCACTCACTTAGCATGGTCTTGACTTGTCACGGCAAAAACGCGGCCACGGCGGCCAGCTTCTATCTTCTCCAGAACACAGCCAGAGAAGAAATAATGATTTATATCAAGGCATTAAAAGCAGAGCGATAACACAATGGGGCCTAGTGTATTAAATCTACCAAACAGGGTAAAAACAGGCCATCTTGATGCCTCAATGCACAAAATGGTATACTTAAACCATAACGCAATAGGTATAAACCATGAAAAACGATTTAAATTACTACAACAACACTCCCGTAGGTCAACAACTGCTTGTGCACTTCAAAGGCCGTACAGAGCTGCGCCGCAGCATTCCTCTGTTCCCGTTCTCGTTCAAGGCGCTGTTCGGCAAGAAGCAAACGGGCGATAAAAACGCCCAGCGCGCGGAACGCCGCGATTCGGCGTACCACGCTGTCTGATCAATAATGGTCGGTATACAGGGTGTCAGGCGACTAGGGCTACCGGCTTCTGAAAAGTGAAGCTGTCGGAATAGATATAGTCCAGGCTTGCACCCTTCCCTGCAAAAAGGGATTTCGCCTCGGTAATCATGTCGGGCGAACCGCACAAATAAACCGCATGCTCGGATAGGTCTTCAAAGTCTTCGGCAACGGCATGCTGCACATGGCCTCGACGCCCCTGCCAATCTGCCCCGGCACGCGAAAGCACCGGCACAAAGTTGAATTCGTACAGCCTTCCTTGCCAGGACTCGATTTCTTGGCATAAATACAGGTCGGCCTCAGTGCGCATGCCCCAGTAAAGGGAAACCGGCGGGCAATCGTCGTTATCCAACAACGACTCCAGGATAGCTTTGATGGGTGCAAGCCCCGTGCCTGTTGCCACCATGACCAGCGGCCGCCAATCATCTTCGTGATAGCAGAAGGTTCCCAGCGGGATCTCTACACTTAGCAGCGTTTGCGGCTGCAGTGCCGCTAACAATTCGCCGGTAAAGTAACCTCCCTGGATACGACGTATATGAAAGTCCACCATGTTGTCCGGCAAGCTTGCCGACGCCATGGAGAAGCTGCGCGTACTTCCGTCTTGAAGCTGAATGTTCATGTACTGGCCGGGCCGGTAATCCAGAACCTCTTGCTCGGGCAGTTGCAGCGTCAAATGAGCGATATCGGGCGTTAGCGCCGCTATGCTTATCACCTTCGTCTCGACAACCGCAGCAGGGGTGAATTCCATGCCCTTGGCTGCCGCACTGACAACAACATCAGTGCTTGGGCGGGCCTGACATGCCAGCGCATAGCCTTCGGCGTGCTCTTCTTCAGTCAGCGCCATGGGAAATTCGTCGTAGCGAACTGACCCCTCCAGCAGCTTGATACGGCACGTGCCGCAACCACCAAACTGGCATTCATGCGCCATATTGACGTTGGCGCGCATTGCCGCCTCAAGAATGGACTCATCATTGCCCACCTCGAAGGCTTCTTCGGTTTCTGCAATACGAACGTGGTACGACATGATTTCCACTCCTGCCATCGCATACCGGCAGGCTCATCCTCCGGTATGCAAAGATAGCCAAAAACTCACTTCTTGATATCGGCCTGTACCAATACTTTCATTCCCTTGTCCGACAGCGCATCGGCCAAAGCCTGTAGTCCTGCCAAGCCCGCCTTGGTATCTTGTTCGCCATTGCCGCCGCTTAGACCTATGCCGCCGATGACCTCATCATTGACGACAATCGGAAAACCGCCCACAAAAGCTGCAAACTTACCTTCAAAACTCAGCTGTATGCCGAAAGCTTCGTTGCCAGGCAAAGCGGGCCCATTGGGGGGGGTGGTGAACAAGTGCGTCGAGCGTTTGTGTCCCGCTGCGGTAAATGCCTTGTTCCAGGCAATTTGCGGCCCAGTGATGCGCGCGCCGTTCATGCGTTCCAGAATGATGGGAAAACCGCCCTCATCCACAACGCAAATCGTTTCCAGCACGCCTATCTCTTTTGATTTGGCGACAGCCGCATCCACCATCAAACGGGCTTCTTCCACTTCCAAACGTACGATATTCTTCATTGCCAACCTCATTTTGAATTCTAAGAATGCGGGCTACACAGCACCGCCGATCAGCCCTAGCCCGCTCGGTAAACGGTCTTGGTCTGTGTGTAAAACTCGAGCCCCACGCGCCCAGACTCCCTGAACGTCGAGGTACTGGAACGCTTCAGCCCACCAAAGGGCGCATTGATCAAATTCCCCGTTGTTGTGCGGTTGATCTTTACTGTGCCGGACTGGATATCGTTGGCAAAACGG
The DNA here is from genome assembly GCA_035514715.1 of Candidimonas sp. Lineage (GTDB taxonomy): Bacteria > Pseudomonadota > Gammaproteobacteria > Burkholderiales > Burkholderiaceae_B > Pollutimonas. The sequence continues at coordinate 3,913 of DATJCP010000205.1, read as the reverse complement.
TGGGCATATACTGCGTTCTGCGTGGCAATTGCCGCCGATAAGCCGTATTCAGTGTCATTGGCTTGTGCAATGGCATCTTCATAATCTGCCACTTCAATAATGGCAATGACCGGTCCAAAGATCTCTTCCCGGGCGATACGCATGTCTTGCATAACGTCGGTGAAGACTGCCGGGCTGACGTAATAGCCATGGTCGAATTCCTCGCCCGTCAAACGGTCGCCGCCGATCAGGTGTCTTGCTTCAGTCTTGCCCACTTCTATATAAGACAGCACGTTATCGAGCTGGGCGCGTGTCGCCAACGGGCCAAGGTCAAAACCTGGTTTCATGCCATTGCCCACTGTCAACACCTTGACTTTGGCTACGAGCTTATCTGTGAACGCCTGTTTGACCGACGACTCGACCAATACACGGCTAGTGCCTGTGCAAGCCTGGCCACTTAGCGAAAAGCCGCCCTTGACGACCAGATCGACAGCCTTATCCAGATCGGCGTCAGCCAGGACGATCAACGGATTCTTGCCACCCAGCTCCATTTGGGTCCGCGTAGTCATGTCAACGGACCGATGAATGAATTCCCCTGCGGCGGTCGAGCCGGTAAACGATATCGCCCGGATCGCGGGAGATTCGGTAATCGTCTTACCTACCGCCGACGCCCGCCCGGTAATGAAGTTCAACACCCCAGGAGGGATGCCCGCTTCGACAAAGGCTTCAGCCAGACGGTATCCGCTTAACGGCGCATCGGTGGAGGGTTTGAAAACTACGGTATTACCCATGATTAGCGCGGGCGCTATTTTCCGGGAAGGAATGGAAATAGGAAAATTCCACGGCGAAATCACGGTAACCACGCCCAGCGGTTCACGCTGGGTATATACGACCATGTCGGGATCGTCTTGCGGAAAGGTCTCGCCAGTAAAAGTCTGCCCTTCCACCGCATAAAAACGCAAGGTTTGCGCCGAACGCAGAACTTCGTCGCGGCTAAGGCTCAATGCCTTGCCCTCTTCCCGGGTAAGCTCTTCTGCTATTTGATCCGCATGTGCCTGCAAGTAATCAGCAGCTGCCAACAATATCTTGGCCCGCTTGGATACCGGCGTGTTTTTCCAGCCCAGGAACGCATCCTGGGCTGCTTTCACTGCCAGGGCAGCGTCATCAGCACTGGAGTCCTGAAAATTACCGACGATATCGCGCGTGTCAGCCGGACTGGCATTCTGGTAGGTTTTGCCAGTGACGCTTGCCACCCACTTGCCATCGATATGGTTTTGAAATACTTGATTCTTTAAATCTTGCACTGTCAGATTTCCTTCAATACGGGCAACAACGTGCCGGCAAGATGTCGCAAAAGCAGCCACCTTGCCGGTAAGTCCTGGAATCAAGCGGCAACTTCAAGCTCTTCCAGTGCAATTTCCTGCTGCACGTAGTCGGTATATAGCGCGGTTGTATACAGCAAGCGCATTTCAGCGCCGATTTGGCAAATCTTCAAGCAGCGCTGCTGCAGTTCCACAGTGTTGGCGTGCTCAAGAACGATCTGGTAGCCGCGCTCGCCATGGATTTCGTCGGAAACGATATGCAGATCGAAGAATTCGACTTCTTCGTCGGTAAAACCGTACTTGTCACGCAAGGTAGGCGTTTGCTTGCGATAAATGGAAGGCACTTGGGATTCGAGCCCAACCACCAAGCCAGCCACAGCCACGATAGGGTCTTCGCGCATGGCAACGGCATAACACCAGGATTGCAAGGCACGTGTCGTGGGCGACATATTGTCAGGGCTGACGACACGTTCACGCGTGGTGCCGCAGGCCTCGGCAAAGCGGATCAACAGGTCGGTGTGGCGATCGCCGCCAATTTCTTCTTCGTACATATTCGCCAGAAGAAAATCTTTGGCTTCGGTGTATTGATCGGGTGTGCGGGCATATACATAGGCCAGATAATCGGCAAATGGCCCAACGTAGTGATAGTGGTTTTCAGCCCAGCGTGCCAGGTGTTCGCGGCTTAGCTTGCCGCTGGCCCAGGCAATGCTAAAGGGAGATGCATTAGCGCTTTTGCCTTTAATCGCGGTTTCCAGTGCCGTGCGAAATTCGTCTCGGTTCATTAATTCAGCCATGATCTATCCTTGTTGAAGAGCACGCTTGCGTGCATGACACCGCGTCAGGCGGCATAGGGTTTTATCGATTTCTTATACTGCATATTGTATACCGTTTGATTGGCCGTGATACTAGGGAAAACCCTTTTCAGCCGTCAGCAGCCTAGAGAGACACCATCTTTGCGGGGGTCGGCAGCACCGTGCAGCAGGCCATCCATGTCGCGTAACACAGCATGCGCCCCGCCAAAATCGCTGCGCCCGCCCAACTCCCCTGCCGTTGTGGCTGGCTGCTTATAGCCGGACTTGCGTAGAAAAGCCTCTATTGCAGCTGGCGTACCTTTTTCTATGGCCAAGGTGTTGCCGGCTTCAAGCCGCCACCGCGGGGCATCTATAGCCGCCTGCAAGGTTTGGCCCCACGCCAGTACCCGGCTCAGAATCTGGATTTGGCCCTGCGGTTGCATTAACCCGCCAACCACCCCCATGCCCAGGAAAAACTTGCCGTCTCGGGTAGACGTACCGGGCACTACCGTGTGATAAGGCCTTTTCCCGGGTGCAACACCATTGATATGCCCAGGCTGGGAGAACCCGAAACCACGGTTCTGCAGCACAAAGCCACCGCCCGGCACGGCTATGCCCGACCCGAACCGCTTGAAAATACTGGACATGAGCGTAACTGCCAGGCCGTCCTCATCGACAACAACGGTGCATACTGTATTCCCTGCGGGGTCGCACACCGTCGCGCTGGCATGGCGCATAGCCCTTTCGGTTGCCTCAACCATTTGCAAGAAGCCCGCTGGATCGTCAGGGTCCAAGCCAAGATGACTCAGCTCATCCAGCGCGTGCAAGACGGCAACGCCATGCGTGTTCGGCGGACACTGATACACCCGGGTATTGCAAAACACTGTTGATACTGGCTCGCAGTAGTTTCCGCTATGCTTTTCAAAATCGGCCACATCCAGTACACCGCCCATGGCCTGTACGGCCTTTGACGCGGCGCCAGCCACGATACCTTTGTAGAAGCTTTCGCAACCTTCCTGGGCAATACCCTGCAAGACGGCGGCGAGCTCGGGGTTAAGAAAACGTTCGCCAGACACCGGGCTGTTTCCTGCTTTATATAGCGCGGCGCAATTCGGGTCCTTATGTAAGACATTATCGAAAAGCGCCCATTCCCTGGCGGAGACCGGTGCGACCGGGAAGCCTTCTTGCGCCAGTTTTATGGCCGAGTCGAACAGCCCAGCCCAATCCATGCGCCCATAGCGGGCATGCAGATCATGCCAGCCCCTTACTGCGCCGGGCGTTGTCACAGAAAGCGGGTGGCGCTCGGGGATTTTGCCGCCAGCAAAACCATCGACCAAATCTGGCGTCAATGCGCCCGGAGATCGGCCGGTTCCGTTGTAGCTTTGCACATGACCATCAGGCTGTACTACCATCGCCAGAAGGTCGCCGCCTATGCTGGTTGCCATCGGCTCTACGACCCCCATCACCGCGTCAGCCGCAATAGCGGCGTCGACCGCACTGCCGCCCATATTCAATATCATTTGCGCAGCTTGCGCCGCCAACGGATTGCCCGTGGCGACCATGCTTTGCCTACCGACCGCGCTTTTCTGTAGTTCCATCATGGGCTTATCAACCGAATATGAGCACCGCACAAATAGTGGATAAGAAAAGCGCTATCAGGACCGGCATCATCAACGCCCTGACCAGATCCAGGATGTGAACACGGGCAAAGCCTGCCACCGCGATCAAGGACGACCACGCGATCAACGTGCCGCCGCCTGTCCATATGGCCCCCATCTGGCCTACCGCAGCCAAAGTCGCCGGGTCCATGCCCACGACCGG
>DATJCP010000204.1:0-7031 GCA_035514715.1 Candidimonas sp. | reverse complement strand
GGCAATTATTCTGGTTAGCGCCGAGCGGGCCAAGGACTTTTCCCGAGAAGTCGTGTTCCGTGCAACGTCGCATGTCAGCGATATTCTGCCTATGTCCGGACGCGATTTTCTGGAATTTGAAGGCCCCCAGCATGCGATGGCGCAGGCCTTTTCCCGTGCCGGTATCAAGGTGGGAGACCTGGATTTTGCAGAGGTGCACGATTGCTTCACCATTGCAGAGCTGCTGGTATACGAAGCGATGGGGCTGGCGCCCAAAGGGGCGGGCCATCGTGTGCTTGATGACGGCACGGTATTTCGCGACGGCGCGCTTCCCGTGAATGTATCGGGGGGCTTGAAGGCGAAAGGGCACCCCGTGGGGGCTACGGGCGTGTCCATGCACGCGATTTCATTCCGACAGCTTACGGGCGGGGCTGGCGATATGCAGTTGAATAATCCGCAGCTTGGACTGGTATTCAATATGGGAGGGACTGGCGTGGCCAATTATGCCTCCGTCCTGGAAGCCCGCAAGGCATAAGGAAAGTCATGAATATTGCGAACTGGTTGTATTCCAGGGCTCTTGCGTGTCCGGCCGCTGCGGCGATTTATCGTGGTGAAACGCTATATGCGGATTACCGTCAGTTTGCCCAAGAGGCTTTCAATATCGCGCAGCGCCTGAAGCGCGATTTCGGACTGCAGCCGGGCGATCGTGTGGCGCTCTACATGAAGAACCGGGTCGAATACCTGAGCTTGCTTTATGCCGTGTGGTGGATGGGCGCCGTTGCCGTCCCTATCAATTACAAGCTGCACCCCAAAGAGGCGGCATGGATCATAGACAATGCACAAGCCTCGCTGCTGTTTTCCGATGACGGCATGCTGCACGCCGCTGCTGAACTGCCTGTTGCATGCCATGAAATAGGCGTGGATACGGCCGACGCTTACCGCGCATTGGCGGACGGCAGCGCCGAATTGAGTGCGCCAATTTCTATCGGCGCTGATACCCTGGCGTGGTTGTTTTATACCTCAGGCACCACGGGCAGGCCTAAAGGCGTCATGCTGACGCATGACAATCTGGTAGCCATGTCGCTGTGCTATGCCATCGATGTCGACGATGTCTCAGCGGATGATGCCGTGTTGTATGCGGCGCCCATGTCGCATGGCGCGGGGCTGTATAACTTCGTTCATGTGCGGGTCGGCGCAAGGCATGTTGTCCCGCAGTCTGGTGGTTTCGATAGCGATGAAATCCTGGGGCTGGGCGAACGCCTGGGCAATTTGTCTTTCTTTGCCGCGCCCACCATGGTCAAGCGCTTGGTGCAGGCTGCCAAGCTTGCGCACGCCAGCGGGGAAGGCATCAAAACCATAGTTTGCGGCGGCGGGCCTATGTATGCCGCCGATATGGTCGATGCGCTGGATACCTTGGGTTCCCGGTTCGCCCAGATCTATGGCCAAGGCGAAAGCCCCATGACGATTACTGCCATGCGGCGCGAAATCATTGCCGATCGCAGCCATCCGCAATGGCAAACACGCCTGGCATCGGTGGGTACGGCGCATTCCTGCGTGGAAGTGCGTGTGGTCGACCAAGATATGGCCGATGCGCCTGCGGGCGAATGTGGGGAAGTCGTTGTGCGCGGCAATACCGTCATGCAAGGATATTGGCGCAATGAAGATGCGACTGGGCAGACTCTGGTCAAGGGCTGGCTCAAGACGGGCGATATCGGCCATCTAAGCGCCGACGGTTTCCTGACGCTGACCGATCGATCCAAAGACGTGATTATTTCTGGCGGAAGCAATATTTATCCGCGCGAAGTCGAGGAAGTGCTGGCTAGTCACCCTGACGTTTTCGAGGCTGCTGTTGTTGGAGCGCCGCACGCTGATTGGGGCGAGGAGGTCGTGGCTTTCATCGTTGCACAGCCTGGCCGCAGCCTAGACAAGGCTGTGCTGGACGAGTGGTGCAAATCAGAAATCGCCTCGTTCAAGAAACCCAAGCGCTATGAGTTTTGTCGTGAACTGCCCAAGAACAGCTATGGAAAGGTTCTGAAAACCGAACTGCGTCAGTATTTAGTGGAACGCGCCAGCCTGTCTTGATACAGATGGCAACGGTTCATCGTTTTGACATCAAATAAGCTCATTAATTCAGGGTAAACGTGATTGTCCAATATCGTGTGCCTTGATATTCTTTGCTGAGTACTGAAAAAAAATACACACATAGGAAATATGGTGCGCTCATTTCTTTTTGTTCCCGCTGATAGTCCACGCAAGCTTGAAAAGTCTTTAGGCACTGGTGCCGATGCGCTTATTTTTGATCTGGAAGATGCCGTATCCCTGGCTCGGAAAGAAGATGGCCGCACAATACTGGCCGATTTCCTGGCGCAAGTTCGCGATTCTGGCGCCGTCACGCCTAAGCTGTTCGTGAGGGTCAATGCGCTGGACACGGGCATGACCCTGGCCGATCTGGCGGCGGTCATGCCATATCGTCCAGCGGGTGTGGCCTTGCCCAAGTGCCGTGGCGCACGCGACCTGGAACTGCTATCGACTTATCTGGACGTATTCGAACACTTGCATCCGGCGCCTGCCGGTACTGCGCCGACTTCTATCGTTGCCATCGTGACGGAAACGGCTGATTCGCTGATGGGCTTGAACGAGTACCGAGGGGCATCGTCCCGTTTGGTCGGCATGATGTGGGGCGCCGAAGACTTGGCAGGCGATATTGGCGCCCTGACCAACAAGGAAGAGGGTGCTCCCGAAGAATGGACGCAGCCGTTTGCCCTGGTGCGGTCCTTGTGTCTATTTGCGGCAAGCGCGGCGGGTGTGCCCGCCATTGATACGGTACCCACCGAAATCAATAATCCTGACGCCTTGATGCGTGAAACGCGGCGCGCCTATCGCGATGGCTTCTCGGCCAAGGCGGCAATTCATCCCGGGCAGGTTCCCGTGATCAACGAAGGGATGACACCCAATGAGCAGGCCCAGGAATGGGCGCAGCGCGTGGTGGCCGCCTTTGAACAGAATACTGAAGTGGGCGTAGCCACACTGGACGGAAAAATGCTGGATATGCCGCATCTCAGGCTGGCCAAGAAGATTCTGGGTGCGATCGCCCAGGCCAAGCGGGCCTGACGCCGTCTATGTCGGGGCCTTTGGCGGGGGTGAAGATAGTCGATCTGACGTCGGTGGGCATGGGGCCTTATGCGACGCAAATCCTGGGCGACATGGGGGCAGACGTCATCAAGGTCGAAACAGAGCAAGGCGACCTGTTCCGGCATACGGCTCCCAGTGTGCATCCTGGCATGAGCGCGGCCTATCTTCAGTTGAATCGCAACAAGCGCAGCATTGTGCTGGATCTAAAGTCGCCGGCTGATTTGGCAGTGCTCAAGACGCTGTTGCAAGATGCCGACATCCTTGTTTCCAATATCCGCGCGCAGTCGATGCGCCGCCTGGGGCTGGCCTACGAGGACTTGCAACGGGACAATCCACGCCTTATCTATTGCGGCGTCTACGGCTTCTCCGAGGCCGGTCCTTATGCGGGCAAGCCCGCCTTCGACGACATTATCCAGGCGATGAGCGGAGTGGCCGGGATTCAAGGCCGGGGTGCCGGGCGCGAGCCCACCTATGTCAATTCGGTTATTGCCGATAAAACTACAGGGCTGACGGCGGTCTATGCCATGACCATGGCTTTGTACGAGCGCGAAAAATCAGGCCTGGGCCAGGCGATTGAAGTACCCATGTTCGAAACCATGGTGTCGTTCAACCTGATCGAACATATGGCAGGCGCGACGTTTGCCGGTTCAAATATTCCCATGGGTTACGAGCGGGTACTGTCGCCCTTTCGCAAGCCGTACCGGACGCTGGATGGCTACATTAGCTTGCTGCCCTACACCACCGAACAATGGCGGCGATTTTTCGACTTGTCCGGGCACCCCGAATATGCGGCAGATGATCGCTTCATGGACCCGGTGCAGCGCGCCAATAATATCGGATCCATGTATGAATTATTAGCCGCCATCGTCGCCCGGCGCAGCACCCAGGACTGGATGCAATTGCTGGCTACCGCCGACATTCCTATGGCGCCGGTAGCCAGCCTGGAAGACTTGCTGGAAGATCCTCATTTGAAAGCCACGGGCTTTTTTGAAACGCATGAACATCCCACCGAAGGCCCGGTAACCTTGCCAGGCATTCCGGTACGTTTCTCGCGTACACCGGGCAGTATTCGGCGCCTGCCGCCTAATCAGGACCAGGATGGCGCGGACATTCGCCAAGAGCTTAAAAAAACCAAAAAAGGAGATCAAGGGGAATGAGCGGTCCATTGGCAGGTGTTAGGGTCATCGACATGACCACCGTACTGATGGGGCCTTATGCCTCGCAGATATTGGGCGACATGGGGGCGGACGTCATCAAGGTAGAGCCGCCGCAAGGCGATCTGGTGCGCGAGCTGGGACCTATGCGGCACGAGCATATGGGCGCGCTATTCCTGCATATCAATCGCAGCAAACGCGACATCGTGCTGGATGTCAAAAAGCCAGAAGGGCGTGCAGCCTTGTTGCGCCTGGTCGCCAGCGCCGATGTCCTGCTCTATAACGTTCGGCCGCAGGCCATGGAACGCTTGGGCTTGGGGTATGAAGCCGTAGCTGAAGTCAATCCGCGCATTTTGTATGTTGGCGCTTTTGGGTTCGGCCAAGACGGCCCTTATGCGGCCAAGCCCGCTTTCGATGACCTGATCCAGGGCGCCATAGGCCTGCCTTCGTTGATCAAACAGGCCGGTTCCGATGTGCCGCGCTACGTACCCGCCAATATTGTCGATCGCACGGTGGGCTTGTATGCGGTGTCGTCGTTGTGTTCAGCCTTGTATCACCGAGAAAAAACGGGGCGGGGCCAGCGCATCGATATCCCCATGTTCGAAACCATGGTCAGCCATTTGCTTGGTGATCATATCAGCGGCGCCACATATGATCCGCCGTTGGGGCCGCCAGGCTATGCGCGGCTTCTGGCGCCAGAGCGCCGTCCTTACAAAACCAGCGACGGCTTTGTTTGCGCGGTTATCTATAACGACAAGCAGTGGGCTGCTTTTTATGCAGCGCTGAATGGCCGTTGCGCTGAAATTGAAAATGATCCGCGCTTTGCGAACCTGACTATTCGAACTCGCCATATCAACGAGCTGCAGCAGATTGTGGCCAAGATATTTACCGAGCGCACCACGCAGGAATGGCTGCAGTTGCTTGAAAAAGCCGATATCCCCTGCATGCCGCTGCATACGTTGGATTCCATTTTCGAAGACCCGCATTTGCAGGCTGTCAATTTATTCCAGTGGGAAGACCATCCAACCGAAGGACGAGTGCGTCGCGTGGGTGTGCCGACGACGTGGTCAGATTCCCAGCCTGAACCCGGCCGCTCTGCGCCGCAGCTTGGCGAGCATAGCGAAGAAATCCTGCGCGAAGTCGGTTACAGCCAAGATGAAATCATGTCCCTGATCGAGCAAGGGGTAACGCACGGCGCAACAGCCATTGCCGAAACATGATGAGCATGGATGTTATCGATTTAAGCCAATACATCAGATCTGGCGATACGATATTCTGGAATCAAGGGACGGCCGAACCGCTCGCCCTGACGCAAGCGCTGGTGCAGCAACGCGCCGCATTGGGCCATTGCTCGGTGTTCCTGGGGTTGACCAATTCGTCGACGCTGCAGCCCGAGCATGCCGATCACCTTTCGTTCCTGAGCTACTGCGGCTTAGCGCAAAACAGGCGTTTGCTTCAGGCCGGTGTGCTGGATGTGATTCCGTGCCACTGTTCGCAATTGCCAGCCTTGATAGTCAGCAAGGTCATTGCCTGCGACGTGGTGTTCCTGCACCTAAGCGCGCCGGGTCCCAACGGTAAGCTGAGCCTGGGCGTTGCCAACGACTATCTCCTGGAAGCGGCCCGTCGCGCTCGAGTGGTAATAGCCGAAATCAACGATCAGATGCCCTGGACTTATGGTTCAGGCGACCTGGACGGTATTCGCATCGATGCGGTGGTGCACAGTTCGCGACCTCTGCTAGAGATGCCCGCCAGCAGGGTAGGTGATATCGAACGCCGTATTGCCGAGCACGCCGCCGCATTTATCGACGATGCTGCGGTGCTGGAAATGGGCATAGGCGCGATTCCCGATGCGATTCTTGCGTCGCTCACCAGCCGGCGCAATTTGGGCATCCATTCCGGGATGATCGGCGACAGTGTCGTGGACCTGATCGAATCGGGCGCCATAACCAATGCGCGTAAGTCCCTGGACCGCGGCCTGACCACAGCGGGCGTACTGTTGGGTACGCAGCGCGTCTATCGTTTTGCCGAACGCAATCCGGCCCTGAACCTGCAACCGTTCAGCTATACCCATGCCATGTCCAACCTGGCCGGGCTTGACCGATTCACTGCCATTAATTCCGCCATCGAGGTCGACCTGACCGGGCAAATCAATGCTGAAGTTATCAATGGCACCTATGTGGGTGCATTGGGCGGGCAGAGCGATTTCATCCGAGGCGCACTTGTGGCAAAAAACGGGCGTTCCATTATTGCACTGCCCTCGACGGCTCAGAACGACACGGTCAGCCGTATTGTTCTGAGGCTAAGCGAAGGCGTCACCACGACCGCGCGCGGCGATGCGGACGTTTTCGTGACCGAATGGGGGGCGGCGCAATTGCGAGGCCAGCCTTTGAAGGAAAGGATACGCCGCATGATCGCAATTGCGCATCCAAATCATCGTGAGCAGCTTGAGCGCGATTCGTTTCGAAAAGGGGCGTGATACCAGTCCCTAATTCTTATACCAACAGGAGACAACAATGAAATATCCATTGCTAAGAAAGACGTTGGCTGTTGCATCTGTTTTATGGTTGGGTTCGGCTTCAACTGCCTATGCCCAGGAGCCTATTCAACTGGAATTAGGTAACTGGCTGGCCAGCACAGCGGCTATCTCTGTTGGCGCCATGGAGCCGTGGAAGAAACTGGTCGAAGAAAAGACCAACGGGCGCGTCAAGGTCAATGTGTATCACGGCGGCGTGCTTGGCAGCTCCAGGGCGGTGCTTGATGATGTCA
>DATJCP010000203.1:0-2539 GCA_035514715.1 Candidimonas sp. | reverse complement strand
CCGATAGGCTAGGCGCCCAGGGTACCGTTTGCGGCGGCGGCCGCTACGACGGCCTGATCGAACTGGTCGGCGGCAAGCCCGCGCCCGCCGTTGGGTTTGCCATCGGTGTAGAGCGTCTGCTTGATTTGTGTTCGCAGTCGGGCGATCAGGCAGCCCAACCCGAGTGCCAGGTCTATATGATTCATCAAAGCCCCGAGGCGCAACGTTTGGCTGCACAGTTGGCCGAATCATTGCGTGATGCCGGTTTGCGTGTCATTGTTCATGCCGGCTCGGCAGGCTTCAAGTCGCAGTTCAAGCGCGCTGATGCCAGTGGCGCCAGCGTTGCGGTTATTCTTGGGGCCGACGAACTGGCTTCGCAAACCGCCAGCGTCAAATGGCTGCGGGAACAGAGCGGGCAAGATCAGCCTCAACAAGAAACGATCGCGCTTGATCGCCTGGTTACAGAATTGAAATTAAAGGTTTAAGGCATGGCATACGATTTAGAAGAACAGGAAAAGCTTGACGCATTGCGGGCCTGGTGGGATCGCTACGGTACTTTGTGCGCCGTGCTGGTTTTTGTCGTGGTTGCCGGTATAGCCGGGTGGCGTGGATGGCAGTGGTATGAAGGCCATCAGGCAGGGCAGGCCATGGGCTATTTCGAGGCCCTTGAAAACGCCACCGCGCAAGAAGGCGATGATGCCGTGGCGCGTATCAAGGCGGCTAGCAGCACGTTGCGCGGCGATTTTGCCGGGTCGGGCTATACCTCGCGTGGTGTCCTGGTTGCCGCTCATGCGCTGCAGGCTCGCAAAGACCTCGATGGCGCTCGTGAGCAGCTTGAATGGCTGGTCAAGAACGGCAATGATCCCGCTTTGGTTTCTTTGGCCAAGCTGCGGCTTGCTGGTGTCTTGTTGGAACAGAAACAGTACGATCAGGCCTTGGCTCAGCTGAATGATGCGCCTGCCGCTTTTGCCGGCTTGTACGCCGATCGCAAGGGCGATATTCTCTTGGCTCAAGGCAAACCGGCCGAAGCCAAGGCCGCCTGGGAAGTCGCCATTAAAGAACTCGGGGCGAATCCCGTAGTGCAAATCGTCCAATTGAAAATTGATGCATTAGGTGGAGCCTGATTTCATGCAGATAGCCGTTACTCGTCGTAGTTTGCGTAACACCGTACTGGCGTTCAGCCTGCTTGCGTTGGCTGGGTGTTCGATGTTTTCCAACAGGAATGCCCGCTACGATCCGGTGCCGTTGACCGAATATGCGGCGGGGGTTTCGGCGAATGTAGCCTGGTCTGTGTCCATCGGTAGCGGCAGCGGCTATGGTTTCATTCCTGTTGCTGTCGGTGAGTCCGTTTATGCCGCTGCGCCCAATGGCGCTGTCAGCAAAGTGGACCTGGCTTCGGGCCGAGTGCAGTGGCGCGCCGATGCCAAAACCGATCTTACCGCCGGGGTAGGTTCCGACGGGCAAATTACCGCAGTGGCCGCCGCCGACGGCACCGTCGTGGCGTTTGACGACACGGGAACCGAAAAATGGCGTGCCAAGGCAACCAGCGCGGTGAATATTCCGCCGGCAGTGGGTGCTGGCGTGGTTATTGTGCGCAGCAGCGACTATCGCATTCAAGCCTTTGACGAAGCAACGGGCGAACCGCGCTGGAACATCCAGCGTCCCGGGCCGGCGCTTGCGCTCAAGACCAATATGCAAATGGTCATTATTGATGGCATGCTTCTTTCGGGTCTGCCCAACGGCAGGATGATGGCAATCAACGCCGGCAACGGAGCCGTACAGTGGGAAGGCACAGTTTCCGTGTCGCAGGGCGCAACCGACCTTGAACGCATCAGCGACGTGGTCGGTACCCCGCAAATGCAAGGGCCTTTGCTGTGCGGCGTGGCCTACCAGGGCCGGATGGTATGTTTCGATGTGTCCCAGGGCGGTCGCCCAATTTGGGAACACAATTTCTCCAGCACTACGGGCATGGCAACAGATACCCAGCAGGCTTATGCCGCTGATCAGCGCGACGTGGTACATGCTTTCGCCCTGGCCGACGGACATGAAGTCTGGAAACAGGAAGCGCTGCGCAATCGGCGCTTGTCTTCTCCTGCAGTGATTCCACAAGCGGTAGCTTTCGGCGATCTCGAAGGCTATGTGCATTTTCTATCGCGTACCGACGGCAAATTGCTGGGTCGCGTGCAAGTCGGTGGCGACGCCATTACGTCGCCATTGCTGGCCACCAATCGAGGTGTCCTGGTGCAAACCGGTAATGGCAATTTGGTTTTGGTTGGTGTCAATTGAATAGTGTTACGTTTAAACCGGTAGTCGCCCTTGTTGGGCGTGCCAACGTGGGCAAGTCCACGTTGTTCAACCGGATCACCCGCTCGCGTGCGGCCCTGGTCGCCGATTTTTCGGGGCTGACGCGCGATCGCCACTATGGCGAAGGGCGCGTAGGCAATCATCCGTTTATTGCTGTCGATACCGGCGGCTTCGAGCCGGTCGCCAAAGACGGCATCCTGCTTGAAATGGCGCGTCAGACTAAGCAAGCCATTGCCGAGGCCGATGTGGTCATTTT
>DATJCP010000202.1:0-2332 GCA_035514715.1 Candidimonas sp. | reverse complement strand
GGACTCTTGTGAAATCTGCACCAGCCTTGCCTGCTGTGCAGCCCGTTCGGGCTTGCCGGTTTCACTATAGCCAGAAGAAAAAATAATGATCCCGCCAACCCGGCATTCAGCGCACTCCTCTACGACGGGTTCTACCGCTTCTCGCGGAACAGCAATAATGACGCAATCGGGTACCTCGGGTAATGCCTGGATCGACGCATAGCACTGCCGCTCGCCGATTTGCTGGTACTTGGCATTAACAAGATAGATTTTTCCGGCATAGTTTGCTTTCTCTATCATTGCCAAAGTTCTTGAGCCAAAGGCCCCTGCATTCGTCGAAGCCCCGACAATGGCAATGCTTTTGGGGTTGAACATACGGTCGAGCTCTTGATGCCGATAAACCTTACGGCCACTTGCACTCACGATGACAGGCTCTTCCAAACCCAAGCTGCGGCTTGGTGCATTAACGCTCATACTTACCTCGCAAACTAATCGAATACATAAACTTCCCTTCTACTTGCTTACGCTTAATCCATCATGCGCGGCAACAACAGGGCAATATCGGGAAATGAAATCAGCAACCCCAGCAGCACCAAAATCGGCAAAATGAACAGCAGCGCGCCCTTGTAGATGCTTCCCATGGACAGGTTCGGATTAACGCCCTTCAATATGAAGCACCCCATGCCAACCGGCGGGCTGATCAGCGCCATCTCTATCATTACCACCACAATCACGCCGAACCAGATCAAGTCAAAGCCCAAGGCTTTCAATGTCGGCAAGAAAATGGGGATGGTGATCACCACCATGGCCAGGGCATCCATGATGGCGCCCAGGAAGACGTACATCAGTAGAATCACCAGTAGAATCGCCACTGGCGGCATATCCAGCCCACTGATAAACGACGACAGGTTGGCCGGCAAACGAGTGATGGCCAGAAAGTAGTTGAAGATGAACGCGCCCAAAATAATGGCGAATAGAAATGTCGTGATCTTCAGGGTGTTGTTCAGGCTTTCGAACAGGTTGCGCCATGTCATCCTGCCGCGCACCCAGGCAATGATAAGCGCGCCAAAAGCCCCCGCGCCGGCCGCCTCGGTAGGGCTAAATACCCCTGTATACATGCCGCCGATGACCACAATGAACAAGATGGAAATCCACGATACCGAGCCCAGGGCAACGATCCGTTCCCGCCAGGAACTGCGCTCAACCGCCGGCCCCATTTTCGGATACATCCGCACTGCGATATAGACGGTCAACATATACAAGGCCGTCAGTACGATTCCGGGCAGAATCCCTGCAATCAGCAGCTTGCCGATAGATTCTTCCGTCAGCATGCCGTAGATAATGAACGCCGTGCTGGGCGGGATCAGTATTCCCAATGTCCCACCCGCCACAATCGCGCCACTGCCCAAGACATCCGAATACCCGGCCTTGCGCATTTCCCCTGAAGCTACGATGCCAATGGTTGCCGTGCTGGCGATACTGGAGCCGCAAGCGGCTGCAAAGATGGCCGACGCCCCGACTGTGGACAAAGCCAGCCCGCCGCGAATCGCACCCATCCACTTGCGAAACACATCGAATAAGTTGGAGCTGATCCCTGACAAGGTAATCAACTCGCTCATCAAGATGAACATAGGGATGGTGGTCAGCGTGTAGTGAAAGCTATGATTCCACACAATGGTATTGAGCAAAGTGCTTAGCGGTTCCCAGCCGCGCAGATACCAGGCGCCGACGATGCCCGGCAATGCCATGGCAATCGCAATAGGCACCCGCAGAAACATCAGCAGGAACAAGAATCCAATACCGATCAAGCCTATGGTTTCAACTGACAGATTCATGCGTGGCCCCCCGAAACAGAGGAAACACGGCCTTCACGGGCATTCTGCAAAATGACCGGAATTCGCAGCAGCGCTTGCAGGCCCCACAGCCAGAATCCAAAGCCCACAATCATTTTGAATGGCCACAGCGGTATCGACAGATAGTCAGTCGATAGCGGATATGTCGTTGCATATTCGACCCCTACCTTCAAGGTCACCCAGCCTATGATTGCGCACGTAACGAAAATCAGGGCTACCGCCAACAGGTCTGCGCCAGCCTGCCAACGCGCCGGCCAATGATCCACTATCAAGCCGACAGAAATATGGCCTTGTAGCTTTTCGGTGTAAGCCAGCCCCAGCATTACTACTGTTCCCATGCTCAGCTCGATCAACTCGATTTCTCCGGGAATGGCGGAACCCAGAAGCCGCACTGTTACGACGGTAGCAATCAACAGCATCATGATTGCCAGCATCGCGGCGCCAGCCCATTGGAAAATGACGGTGGCCCTGTTTATGCAACGAAAGAGAATATTCATTTG
>DATJCP010000201.1:0-9951 GCA_035514715.1 Candidimonas sp. | reverse complement strand
AAAAAGCTCATGCCAGCCGGATAAAAAAAGAATAGAATCACTGCACTTCACTACGCAGATCTATCTTGAAAGTCATCCGGCTGCTGTCCACATGGTGTTGCACGCTTATTTTGGCGGGCGGCATTGGCACAAGCTGGGCCGGCCCATCGCTGGTTCAATGCAACGGCATTAAAGACCTGGTTTTTGTTCCCCACCAGGACGACGATTTGCTGTTCATGAATCCCGACATCGAATCCACTATCGACGCAGGCGGCTGCGTACAGGTTGTCTACCTGACGGCCGCCGAAAGGGGTGAAGGCGAGGGCTACATGCTGGGGCGCGAGCAAGGCGTTCGCGCAGCCTATGCCTATATGGCCCAGGCGCCCAACATCTGGGCAGAAGACTTCGCCACTATCGGCACGCGCCGGCTGGCCCGATTTACGCTAAACGACAATAAACGCGTGCGTTTTCTGCATATGCGGCTAAAAGATCCTTGGCTGGGCAAAGGGTGGGGCAGCCTGACGCCGCTAAGCCAGACGGAATCCATACCCGGAAATAGTGTGGAATCGCTCGGCCCCGCCGTTGAGCGCTATACACGCCCCGAGCTGGTCGCCACTATCGAGCAAATCATCCAGGAATACCAGCCTTCAACGATCAGGCACCTGGATGACAGCATCACGATTCCCTACACCGACCTGTGCTGGCGCTGCATCGGCCACGATCATCCAGACCATATCGCCAGCGCTCGGCTGGTACGCGATGCGATAACCCTTGAGCACGGCAATTATGCCGAAGTCGCCTACGTGGACTACCCCAGCCAGGAGCGGGAAACCAATCTGTCTACAAGCGAAACCAGCGAAAAAACGGAAGCTTTCCGCCGTTACGCGTGGAGCGACTATCGATACTGCGTGGAAGGCAAAATTTGCCAGGAACCGGCCGGGCCGGCTGCCGCGTGGGTAAGCCGTAGCTACTATGTATCACGTCGCAGCGCGCCTATTACGTTGCTGCCAGATACCAACGGCGGTTTTTCTTTATTTACTGTAGGCGAAACCAATCGTGCTGCCAATGTATGGCAAAGCACAGGCAGCCAATGGGCCAGCCTGGGCGGGCGTACATCCGACCCTGTCATGGCCTTCGATTACCGGGAAGGGCTGGCCGGCGTTTTCGCCCGCGACGCAACCGGTTTGATATGGGCCAATACCCAATTGGGCAAAATCGCCTGGACAGGCTGGCAAATGATGCGAGGCGCCCGTCTAACAGCTTTGCCTATAGTTTCAACTCAAGGGCCTTTGCTTGCTATTGCCATGGGAAACGATGGTTTCTTCCATGCCACCAGGCCGACAGGTACAACAGATAGCTGGACAATATGGCAAACCCTAGCGCCATTGCCTGGAGCGCTTCCCAGCGTCGCCATGGCGGCTGATGGCGCCAACGGGCTTGCCTTGTTTGCCGCGGACTCTGGCGGTGGGCTGTGGGTTGGCCAATATTCCCCTGGCACCGAATCATGGTCTCCCTGGCACAAACTGGCGCTGCCCGCGAGCAGCGGCGGGTTGGCCGCTTTACGCAATACCGACGGGCTGATTGAACTGTATTTTCGCGATAAAACCAGCGGGCACATGCTGCGCACCGTCCAGGCGGGTAAAGGTAGCGTCAACGGTTCGTGGACTCAGCCCGCGGATCTCGGCGTAGCATATACGGGTACGCCCGCCATCAGCCTGAACGAAAAAGGCGCTGTTGCTGTTGCCGCCATGGAGCATAGCGGCGGGGCGCTATGGCTGGTAGAAGCAGGGCGGGCAACCAGGCTGGCCAATCATGTTGCATCAGTCCCTGCGTTGCGCACCATAAATGGCACGCTATACATCGCAGCACGAAACATGGACGCATCTCAAACCTATTGGATCAGGGCCAGAAACCAAGGCGCCTGGCTAGAACCTATACAGGTTGGGCCACCTCCGGGTAACGGCGGCGGCGCTTTCAGCCAGACACAACAACACGCGTTAACTTACACTGAGCCCCTTAAGGTATCCCTGTTATCTGATCTGGACGCATTGCACTAGTCCCAGTAACCCGATTCATTGTAGAACTTGTGCAACCGGGCCTCGTAATCACGATCCAGCGGCAGGCTTTCATCGTATTCGGGACTGCTTTTAATTTGCTCTCGGGTCAGTTTGGACTGCACCGTGGAGTCGGTCCAGTCGATACGGGCTATCCATTGGGTTCCCAATAAGACTTTTTTCCCTCCCGGCCACCAGTTACGGGTATCCACCAGCAAATATCTGATCGCCCAGCTTTCATCGTCGAAAATGAAGTCTTTCACGTGCCCGATTTCTTCGTCGGAACCAAGAATGTGATAGCCGGTTACTTTTGCGCTGCTGCGTAAATGCGAATCTTGCGACTCATCAGTGCTACGCTCGATCAGGTCCTCTGGGCGCTCCCCGGTTAGCGGGACGCTGCCTGCCCCCGGTACGGGGTATTCCGGCAAGCCTTCCACACCCCATAAGTAAGGCCCCGTCCAGTAATTGCCATAACCGTAGTATTGGGAATAGGCGCCCTCCAGTTGGCGCGATATGGGTTGATGGGTATTGATATCGGGACTGTTCTTTACCTGGTCACGCGTCAGCGACACATTAATCGCTTGGTCGGTATTGTCGATCCCAATGATGGAATAGGGTGAAATCAGCACCTGCCGGCTTGACAGCCACGAGCCTGTTTCCACTACCAAATAACGGATTCCCCAACGCTCGTCGTCAAAGAACACCTCTTTGACACTGCCCAGTTCACCATCCGTAGCATGAATGGTGTATCCGTCAATACTGCCTACAGTGCGTAACATAAGCGTTCTCCTGAATGATTGCCGTAAAAGGGCGTCCCGCATTACGCCAGCAAACCGCATGCCCGCACGCCGACAGGTATTCCATACACCTATGATGTTCTCTCAACAGGTTCTGATCAAATTATTTTTGATTTAAGGCTTGACCTTGACACGATGGAAAGCTTTATCGTTCTTGTTAATGAAGTCTCTCCTTGCCGTGTTTCTAAGGAAACTGTAATGACTACCGCTATACCCGCATCCCGTTCTATTACCGGCCCCGTTGCCAGCCTTGATATCGAAGGCATGACCTGCGCTTCATGCGTAGGGCGTGTCGAGCGCGCACTCAAGGCCATGCCTGGCGTGGCGAATGCCACTGTCAACCTGGCTACCGAGCGCGCAGAGCTGACCTTTATCGATGTCGCCGATACGGCAGCCGCAATTCAGACTGTTGAAAAAGCAGGCTACAAGGCCACCGTTGTCAGCGATAACAAACGCGACAACGATGACCTTTCCCTGCGCCACGACGCAGAAATGGCATCGTTGAAGCGCGCGCTACTGATTGCCGCAATTTTCACCTTACCTGTGTTTGTGATGGAAATGGGATCTCATCTGATACCCGGCATGCACCACTGGATCATGGATACCATAGGCCTGCAGGCTAATTGGTATATCCAATTCGTTCTGACCACGATCGTGCTGGCAGGGCCGGGGCGGCGCTTTTTCTTGACTGGCATTCCCGCCTTGTTGCGTGGTGCCCCCGACATGAATGCGCTGGTAGCCATGGGCGCAGGCGCCGCTTATCTCTATTCTACAATCGCGACTTTCGCGCCAGAGTTCTTGCCTATCGGTACCGTGAACGTGTACTACGAGGCAGCTGCCGTCATTGCCACGCTTATTCTGCTGGGCCGCTTTCTTGAAGCCCGTGCCAAAGGCCGTACTTCCGAAGCCATTAAACGGCTGGTCGGGTTGCAGGCCAAAACGGCACGCATATTGCGCAACGGCCAAACGGTGGAAATCGATATCGCCGACGTCAAAGTAGGCGATCTCATTCAAGTTCGCCCTGGCGAGCGTATTCCCGTAGACGGACTGGTCCAGGACGGCGCCAGCTTTGTCGATGAATCCATGATCAGCGGCGAGCCGGTGCCTGTGGAAAAAACCGCCGGATCCGAAGTGGTGGGCGGCACAGTCAACCAGAATGGCGCTTTGACGTTCAGCGCAACGAAGGTAGGCGGCGATACCGTGTTGTCGCAGATCATACGCATGGTCGAGCAGGCTCAGGGTTCCAAGCTGCCCATACAGGCCCTGGTAGACCGTATCACCATGTGGTTTGTACCGGCAGTGATGGCCGCCGCGGCGCTTACCTTTGTGGTCTGGTTCATTTTCGGGCCCGATCCAGCGCTTACCTTCGCGCTGGTCAATGCGGTCGCCGTGCTGATCATTGCTTGCCCTTGCGCCATGGGCTTGGCCACGCCAACCTCCATCATGGTAGGCACCGGCAGGGCAGCGCAAATGGGCGTGTTGTTTCGCAAAGGGGAAGCCCTGCAGTTGCTCAAGGATGCCAAAGTCGTGGCTGTTGACAAGACAGGCACGCTGACCAAGGGCAAGCCAGAACTCACCGATTTGATACTGGCGTCGGGCTTTGACCGTGCAAGCGTGTTGACCGATGTAGCGGCCGTGGAGGCCAAGTCAGAACATCCTATCGCTCTGGCCATTGTCCATGCCGCCGAAGCCGAAGGCTTGACCTTGGCTGCCCTTGAGGACTTCGAATCGGTAACCGGATACGGAGTGCGGGCCAGCATCAAGGGCGAACGCATTGAAATCGGCGCCGACCGCTATATGGTTAAACTGGGCCTGGACGTCTCGGTATTCGAACAAGATGCGATCCGTTTCGGCGATGAAGGCAAAACCCCGCTATATGCCGCGATAGGCGGCAAACTGGCAGCCATGATTGCCGTCTCGGACCCGATAAAGGAAACCACCATTCCTGCCATCAAAGCGCTGCATGAACTGGGGCTAAAAGTAGTCATGATTACCGGCGACAACCGCCGCACCGGCGAAGCCATTGCGCAAAAGCTGGGCATCGACGAGGTGATCGCTGAAGTATTGCCCGGCGGCAAGGTCGACGCTGTGACGCGCTTGAAACAGGAATATGGCGTCCTGGCTTATGTAGGCGATGGCATCAACGATGCACCGGCGCTGGCCCATGCCGATATTGGCATTGCCATTGGCACGGGCACCGACATTGCCATCGAAGCGGCCGATGTGGTGCTGATGTCGGGCGATATGGGCGGCGTCCCCAAGGCCATTGCCTTGTCCAAAGCCACGATCCGGAATATCCAGCAGAACTTGTTCTGGGCGTTTGCTTACAACGCCGCCTTGATCCCGGTGGCTGCCGGACTGTTATACCCCTTCAATGGCATGTTGCTATCGCCGATTTTCGCTGCGGGAGCAATGGCGTTTTCCAGCATTTTCGTATTAGGAAATGCCTTGCGCCTGCGCGGTTTCCAAGCTGCGCATTAAGCTGGGCAGAGCTAAAAAAAAACCGCCCGAATTGGGCGGTTTTTTCTGCCTTTTGAATCAGCTTTTTTTAACTGGCGAATAACCTGCATCGCGGATAGCGTTTTCCACAGCACCGGCATCGGCGGCGCCATTTACCCGGACGCGGTGGCTGGGCAGGTCGATTTCCACTGTGGCATTGGGGGCCGCCTGATTTAATGCGTTGGTGATGGCACCCACGCAATGTCCGCAAGTCATATCGTTTACTTCAAACTCAAGCATTACATTCTCCGAATTAGGCAGGCTGGAACAGCATTGCCATATAGGGTGTAGCGTAAACCTTCCCATGGTGGTAGTGTCAAGGGGGTTGTCGCAGGGCATTTTAAAGGTGGGTATATGAATATAGGTCAAGCATCAGCGGGTTCCGGGGTAACTGCAAAGATGATTCGCTACTATGAAAACACAGGGCTTATTGGTCAGGCTGTGCGAACCGAATCAGGTTATCGGCAATATTCTGAGCAGGATGTGCAGGTGCTGCGTTTTATCAAGCGTTCCCGGGATTTGGGGTTTTCGCTGGAGCGGATTAAAACGTTGATTGGTTTGTGGCAGGATAGGGGTAGAAAGAGCGGGGATGTGAAGATGCTGGCTCGTCAGTATATTGCGGAGCTGAACGATGATATTTCGAAGTTGCAGTCGATAAGGGATGAGTTGGAGCATTTGGCGGATTGTTGCCATGGTGATAATCGGCCGGATTGCCCAATTCTTGCTGATTTGGCGCGGTCTGAAGGGTAAGAGATGCTGCTGGCAGTCGAGACGGCTTTGTATCGATTCTGCATCACTTATCGTGTGTGAGGTCGTTACCGTTCCTTACGGGCGGATGCTTAAAGCACGAATGCCTAGGGCCAACTACATGATAAAACGGCACCTACATGCGCTGACCGTACGTAATGCCACGGTTTCCCTCTCTTGGCACTAACCAGCTGCTGGCGGTAGCCATCTAGGCATGCCTTCTTAACTACGGCGGTTGTGCCCGGGGCAGTGCCTGGCGACTTACGCGTGAACCGGGTAGCCCTGGCGAAGCACAGGGCCGCAAACGCGTGAAGCCAGGCACTGCCCCGGTCACAGCCGCCGTTTAAGAAAACAACAAAAACGCTGCGGCATAAGCATCAGCCGCCTAAGCGTATCGCCAACGCACCTAACGTCAACAACAAAACCGGCAACGTCAACACAATCCCCACGCGGAAATAATACCCCCACGTAATCGTCATCCCCTTGCTGGCAAGCACATGCAACCACAACAGCGTAGCTAAACTACCTATGGGAGTAATCTTCGGCCCTAGATCACTGCCAATCACATTCGCATAGATCATGGCTTCCTTCACCACCCCCGTAGCTTGGCTTCCATCTATCGACAAAGCACCAATCAAAACCGTCGGCAAATTATTCATAATCGAAGAAAGCAGGGCAGTCAGCAAGCCCGTGCCCAAAGCAGCCGCCCAAACCCCATGACCAGCCAGGTAATCCAATAAGTTTGCAACCATCTCGGTCAGGCCCGCGTTACGCAAACCATATACCACCATGTACATACCCAGCGAAAAAATCACGATATGCCATGGCGCTTCCCGCATGACCTTGCGCGTGCTGATTACATGCCCACGACCCGCAACCAGCAGCAAAGCCACAGCGCCAACCGCCGCTATGGCGCTGATGGGAATCCCCAGTCGTTCCAACCCGAAAAAGCCGATGAGTAGCAATGCCAACACTACCCAGCCGGCGCGGAAGGTACCGATATCCCGGATCGCATCGCGGGGTGCCCGCAACTGGGCTGCGTCATAACGTAATGGGATGGAAGCTCGAAAATACAGCCATAGCACCAGTAAAGTGGCGGCCACTGCCACCGCATTCACGGGAACCATTACGGCGGCATAGCGAGCAAAGCTGATGTTGAAGAAATCTGCGGAGACGATATTCACCAGGTTCGATACCACCAGCGGAAGACTGGCTGTGTCGGCAATAAAGCCGGCAGCCATGACAAATGCCAAAGTGGCCGCGGGGCCAAACCCCAAGGCCAGCAACATGGCCATGACAATAGGGGTCAGGATCAAGGCAGCACCATCATTGGCGAACAGCGCCGATACCGCCGCACCCAGCAATATGATCAGTGCAAATAATAGATGTCCTTTGCCGTTTCCCCAGCGAGCCACATGCAAGGCAGACCATTCAAAGAACCCAGCTTGATCCAGCAGCAGGCTGATAACAATGATGGCAACGAACGCACCCGTAGCGTTCCATACGATTTGCCACACGACAGGAATATCGCTCAGGCTGATGACGCCGCTGGCAAGCGCCGCAGCTGCACCCAGGCAGGCACTCCATCCTATGCCCAGCCCACGCGGCTGCCAAATTACCAATGTAAGAGTTACCAGGAAAATCACTGCAGCAAGAAGCATGGCGAGGTGTTTTGGTTATATCGTGAAAGAGAACTAGGGGAGTTGGATAGGAATATCTTCAAGCCTGGCTGTGCCAACCCGACGCAATAATCGCCATTCCCAGCAAAGTTATTCCAGCGCCAACCCAATCCAGAGCGCTCAGCTTTATGCCGTCTATAACTCTGAGCCATATCAACGCGCTGGCAACATAAACGCCGCCGTAAGCCGCATAAACCCGTCCGCTGGCCGCCGGATGCAGAGTAAGCAACCACACAAACAGCATCAAGCTGGCGGCAGCAGGCACCAGCAGCCAGATCGACCCACCTTTTCGCAGCCATAAATAGGGAAGGTAGCAACCGACAATTTCGGCTAACGCCGTGGCGGCAAATAGCGCCAAGGTTTTCAAGATCAGCATGAAGCCATCCTTTCACAGGGAATAGGCCAGGGATGATACAAGCAATTTCTTACGCTGCCTTTACCGTCTGGCGTCCGGCATTTTGTTTGGCTGACGCTTGCCGGCAAACCAATCCATGAAATCCTCTACGAACACATCGGGCTTGATAGAAAGATTTTGTCTAAGGCTACTGAAACAGCGCTTAATTCCGGGTTTACCCCTAGAAAATCCGCCTGTTATTGATTTGCCTCAAGGTTGCATAACCTTATTGCGAATAAGGTTATAGCTTGATAGATATATTCAGCACGTTGTTGCACGCCATGAAACATGGTCGTTCGAATCAACACAACCGAGGGCCGTATGCACAAGAATAGCTCTGAGAGCCTACCCAAACCCGGTAAACGCGGGTTTCTCAAAGAAATGCTCGGCCTTGGCGCCGCGGCAACCGTCATTCCCATAGTACCCGTCCAAGCCATGGGCTCGCAGCCGCCGCGCCGTCCCGGCGCCGAAGGCAAGCGCTATGGCATGGTGGTCGACTTGCGCAAATGCATAGGCTGCCAGGCCTGTACGGTCAGTTGCTCAATGGAGAATCTTCCTCCGATCGGGCAGTTCAGGACCACCGTCCTTCAGTATGAAGTAGACCTTCCCGAGGTCGACGCACCAGCCATGTTCAGCTTGCCGCGCCTGTGCAACCATTGCGACACGCCTCCCTGTGTTCCCGTTTGTCCGGTACAAGCCACCTTCCAAAGGGAAGACGGCATCGTTCTGGTCGATAGCGACCGCTGCGTAGGCTGTGGCTATTGCGTACAAGCCTGTCCTTATGATGCCCGTTTCATCAACAAAGAAACCCAGACAGCCGACAAGTGCACATTCTGTGAGCACAGGCTAGAAGTAGGCCTATTGCCTGCCTGTGTCGAAAGCTGTGTGGGCGGCGCACGCGTTATCGGCGATCTTAACGACCCGAAAAGCACGATTTCGCAACTTATGGAAGAACATCGCGACGATATCAAGGTATTGAAGCCTGATATGGGAACAGCCCCGCATGTTTTCTACATCGGCATGCCTGATGAATTCGTCAACGGAATAGATGGACAAGCCGGCGTTCGCCTGGTTTCCGACCATTAATCATTGCAGCAAGGTAATCACATGGAAATCATTGAGTTGCTCACGCCGGCCTACGAGGTCGCCTGGCTGCCCTGGGCTGTCCAGTACTTTTTTCTTATCGGTATTTGCGCAACATCCGCGCTGATCGCGGCAGGCTGTGCATTGGCCGGGGGGCACGACAAGCGCTCCAGCGCCTATCGTTTGTTGCCCGCCGTGGTCGCCGTTTTAGCGGCTACAGCCATCGCGGCGCCAGTATCCTTACTGGCCGACTTGCATCAACCCGGCCGCTTCTGGCATTTCTATGCCTACTTTACACCGTGGTCCTGGATGTCCTTGGGCGCCTATTTGCTGCCGGTTTTCGTGACGCTATCGCTGGCTTTCTGCCTGCTGTGGTGGCTGGGGCGTCCTGGCTTGCTGCGCATTGTTGCCGTACTGCTGGCGCTATCGGCCACTTCTATCCTGGTTTATACCGGTATGGAAGTCATGGTGCTGCGTTCCCGTCCTTTGTGGAGCACAGTTTTCCTGCCTATCAACTTTGCACTGACTGGCTGGTTGGCTTCGCTAGGCGCCGTACTGCTGGTTGCTCGCTGGATGCCGGGCGGCGTACAGGCGCTACCTATGCCTTTGCTGCGCCGTATGGCTTTATATGCTGTAGCAGCCTTGGCGGTATGTGCTGGCGCATGGGCGGCAACAGGCATTCTAGGCAGCAGCGAATCCTTTACTGCCGCAATGCGCCT
>DATJCP010000200.1:0-2119 GCA_035514715.1 Candidimonas sp. | reverse complement strand
TTAGGTAGGCCACCCGCCCCGGGGGCTCCTGATAAAAAAGGCGCACTTCGGTGCGCCTTTTTTATTGTTGGGTGGCCTTAATGCAAGGCTGTCGTACGAATCAAGCCGACGGCAATGCCTTCGAGCGAGAACTCGTCGTCGGGGGTGACAATGATGGGTTGGAAATCGGGGTTTTCGGGAAGAAGTTCTATGCGGTTGCCTGATCTGGACAGACGCTTGACGGTGACTTCGTCACCCAGGCGGGCAACGACGATTTGACCGTTACGGGCATCAGGTGTTTTCTTGACGGCCAACAGATCGCCGTCGAGGATACCGGCGTCGCGCATGCTAAGCCCGCGCACGCGCAAAAGATAGTCAGGAGTTTGGGCGAATAGGGCGGGTTCAATGCCGATTTCGCGTTCGACATGTTCGGCGGCCAGGATGGGGCTACCTGCGGCGACGCGGCCGACCAAGGGGACCAGCAGCTGTGCGATTGCCTGCCCGGCGTGTTCCAGGGCGTTGGCAATGGTATTGCCGGGATGGCTGTCGTTAAGGCGTATGCCGCGCGATGCGCCGGCAGTCAGTTCTATGGCGCCTTTTTTTGCCAAGGCTTTGAGGTGGTCTTCAGCGGCGTTGGCTGATTTGAAACCTAGCGCGCGGGCGATTTCAGCGCGTGTAGGCGGAAAGCCTGTACGTGCGATTTCGCTGCGGATTAGGTCGAGAATTTGTTGCTGACGCGCGGTGAGCTTTACGGCCATGGCAATCCAGACTGTGTTTTTATACAGTCTGGATTTTGCAACATTTTAGCTAAAAGATCAAGCCTTATGCCAGAACTTTGGCAATTGATTCGGCTACGTAATCAATATTGCCGCTATTCAAGGCGGCAACGCAGATACGGCCGCTGCTGACAGCGTAGACGCCGAACTCGTCGCGCAGGCGATCGACTTGCTGGGCGGTAAGGCCGGAGTACGAGAACATGCCGCGTTGCTGGAGCACGAAATCGAAGTTCTGCTTGATGCCGTGTTCTTTGAGCTTGGCAACCAGTTGAATGCGCATGGCGCGGATGCGGTCGCGCATGCCGGCCAGTTCGGTGGTCCACAGGGTGTAGAGCTCGGGCGTATTCAATACGGTGGAAACCACGGTGCCGCCGTGTGTGGGCGGGTTGGAGTAGTTGGTGCGAATAACACGCTTGAGTTGGCTGAGTACGCGGGTGGTTTCTTCTTTGCTGGAGGAAACCAGGGTGAGGGCGCCTACGCGTTCGCCGTAAAGCGAGAACGACTTGGAAAAGGACGAGCTGATCAGCATGGTCAGATCGTGTTCGGCGAATAGGCGGACTACCGATGCGTCTTCTTCAAGGCCATCGCCGAAGCCTTGGTAGGCGATGTCAAGGAAAGGCACCAAGTCCTTGTCTTTGACGACCTGTACGATTTGCTGCCATTGTTCAAAAGTAGGGTCCACGCCGGTTGGGTTGTGGCAGCAGGCGTGCAGGACAACGATGGTTTGGGCGGGCAGGGCTTGCAGGCCGGCCAGCATGCCGGCGAAGTCCAGACCGTGGTTGCTTGCGTCGTAGTAAGGGTAGGTGTCGACGGTGAAGCCGGCGCGCTCGAACAGGGCGCGGTGGTTTTCCCAGCTGGGGTTGCTGATGACAACCTTGGCGTTGGGCAATAGTTGCTTAAGGAAGTCGGCGCCTAGCTTGAGGGCGCCAGTACCGCCCAGGGCCTGTGCTGTAAGTACGCGGCCCGATGCCATCAATGGGGAGCCTTCGCCGAACAACAATGTTTGCGCGCCCTTGTTATAGCCGGGAATGCCTTCCATAGGCAGGTAGCCGCGTGCTGCGGCGGCTTCAATACGGGCGACTTCAGCCTTGCGCACAGCTTGCAGCAAAGGCAGGCGACCCTGGTCATCGTAGTAAACCCCAACGCCCAGATTGACCTTGCCGGCACGGGTATCTGCGTTATATTGTTCGTTCAGGCCAAGAATGGGGTCGCGCGGAGCGAGTTCGACGGATTCGAATAGTGAGTTCATTTTGAGTGAGAAGGGAGGCAGTAAAGGATGGATAGGGAAACCGGAACTAATAGTGTGATAATAAGGGGTTTACCCTAAATGTGTCTAGTATGAACGCTCCTGCGCCCGGTTTCAT
>DATJCP010000199.1:0-2379 GCA_035514715.1 Candidimonas sp. | reverse complement strand
CTGTCAAACACCAGGCGCGAGCCGAAATGCGTGCCATTGGAGAGCTTGGGCGTTTGCCGGAAGATGACGGTAAAGTTTTCCAGTTTGCGTCTGTCGGGGGATAACACACCGTAGCCTACTGTAGTACCGGATTTGCCATCGTCTCCTTGTTCGGCATACGACAGGTATACACGCCGGTTCTGGGCAAAATCGGGTGCCAATGCAACATCCAGCAAGCCGCCCTGCGACCGGGCATAAACCTTGGGTACACCGCTGATCGGTTCTGAAAGGCTGCCATTGGCTTTCCATAGGTGTAGATGGCCGGGTTTTTCGGTAATCAATGCGCCTGAGTTATCCGGCAGGAATGCGATGGACCAGGGGTGATCCAGGCCCGTTAGCAACTCGTTGACGACGATATTGCCTTTCTCGCTAGGAAGTGTCTTGGACTGAGCTTGCGCCTGCCAGGCAAGCAGCGGGAATATCGCAGTGATAAAAAGGGTGCTCAACCTACGGCGGTCTGCCGGCTTGCCGACAGCGGAGTGCATGCTTTTCAATGAGATGGTGTAAGGTAACGTCATCAGTGCCCCCGAGGTGAAAGTGATTGTGCTTCCTGACAGCATATCGCTAACGAAGGCGACACATGGCTACGACTTTACAACGCGTGTTCAATGTTCGTCGTGCAGAAGTTCTGCCGGTGGCATTGGCCATGGCGTTTTTCTTTTGTATTTTGACTGCGTTGATGATGCTCCGGCCCGCGCGCGAAGCCTTGGGCATGCGGGGCGGACTGGACGCTGTACGGTGGTTGTTCGTCGGTACGGCGCTTGTGACGCTTTTGGTCAATCCTATCTTTGGCATCTTGGTCAGTCGATTTCGGCGGATGGTGTTTATTTCCGTCACGTACTTGTTCTTCGCGTTCAGCTTGGTGGTGTTTTACCTGTTGATTGCGCTTTCCCCTGACGTGATCGGCATTGTCACTGGTCAAGTGTTCTATGTCTGGTTCAGTGTCTTCAACTTGTTTTCGTCCATGGTTTTTTGGGCGTTGATGTCAGACAGATTCTCTTTAGAGCAAAGTAAGCGTTTCTTTGCGTTGATTGCCGTGGGAGGAACCCTGGGCGCCATCGTTGGTCCTTGGCTCTCGTCTGTATTGGCGGCGCCATTCGGTACACCCGCTTTATTGCTGGTTTCCAGCGGCTTTCTGATACTGGCGTTATGCATGGCAGGCGTGCTCGTCCATATTCAACCTGCGCAAACGGTACACGACAAGGAGGCGAAAGATACAGCTCAAACCGCTTCCGATGAGGGGGTTATTGGCGGCGGCGCCTGGGATGGTATTAAGGCGGTATGCCGGTCAAGGTATTTGCTGGGTATCGCGGCCTACGTTGTTATCCTGGCAATAATGGCGACCTTCCTGTATTTCACGCGTTTGCAGATGGTGGCGGCCTTGGGCCACGAAGTTGATCAACGCACCACGCTGTTTGCCCAAATAGACTTGATTACGCAAGTTGCCACGCTGGTGATTCAAGTCCTGGTATCAGGTCATCTGATGAAACGCTTGGGTGTTCATATCACTTTGGCGCTCCTTCCAATGACTACGCTCCTGGGTTTTGTCGGGCTCGCGTTAGTGGGCTCATTGGCTGCATTGATCATATTCGAGTCAGCGTTCAGGGCAGTGCAACGCGCCATCATGCGTCCCGCCAGGGAAACCTTGTTCACCGTGGTAAGTGCAGAGGAAAAGTACAAGGCAAAAGCTTTCGTCGATACCTTCGTCTATCGCGCCGGCGATGTGGTGGGCGCCCAACTGGAGGGAGCACTGGGGCGATTAGCTATGGGGCTGGCTGCGGTGGCCAGCGTTGCCGTGCCTTTGGCTATCGTTTGGGCGGCGCTTGCGCTTTGGCTGGGCCGTACGCAGCAGAAGATCGCAGCATCTGATATGCCCAAAAATCCCTCCGAAGATTTCCCCTCTCTACATCACCAGGATAAAGGACTTTCGATATGATTTCTCGTCGTGATTATCTGAAGTTATGTATGGCGGCTGGCGTTGGCACTATGCTTACGCCCAGCTTGCTGTGGGCAAATGAAAAATCCGGTGCTTTGATTACACGATCTATTCCTTCGTCTGGACAGCGGCTTCCGGTTGTGGGTTTGGGTAGTTCTGCAACATTCTCTGGTGCAGCCGATGGCGGCAATGTCGAGCCCTTGAAACAGGTGTTTCGCGCTTTTGTCGAACAAGGCGGGTCTGTGTTTGATACAGCACCCAGCTATGGGGCGTCGGAGGCGGTGGCAGGGAAAATCGTCAATGACCTTAAGATCAGCGATAAGGTGTTCTGGGCGACTAAGCTTAACGTGGCCGGATACGGGGGCGGAAGAGCGGATGCTAAACAGGCCAAAGCTCAGACCGAG
>DATJCP010000198.1:0-16309 GCA_035514715.1 Candidimonas sp. | reverse complement strand
CTGCGCCTCACAATAGCGTTGATCGGACGACGTTTCTTACGGGCGGATGCCTAAGGGAAGACTGCCTAGGGCCAGATACGTGACAGAATAGTACCTACATGCGCCGACCGTACGTGATGCCACGGCCTCCCTCTCTTGACCCAAACCGGCTGCTGGCCGTAGCCGTCTAGGCATGCCTTCTTACGCGACGGCGGCTGTGACCGGGGCAGGGACTGGCGACTTCGCGTGCGCCGGTTCAAGGTCAATTCACGGGGATACAAGGGCGCGCCTGTTTGAGCAGCCGTTTACGGACGACAGTCCGTGGCTGCGAGTTCGCGCCCGCCCCGGGAATGGGGCTTGACCCGGGAAGCCCTGGCGAAGCACAGGGCCGCAAAGCGTTGAGCCAGTTCCTGCCCCGGACACAGCCGCCGGTTAAGAAACCAACAACACCGCTACAGCAAAGACAGTCGCTACCTACGACCGATAGTCAGCGTTAATGCTTACGTACTCGTGAGAAAAGTCGCAGGTGTAAACCGTATCGGACACATCACCACGCCCCAACGCAATACGAACCACGATCTCAGGCTCTTTCATGACCCGCTGGCCATCCGCCTCTTGATAGTCGGGATTGCGGCCGCCGTTACTGGCAACCAAGACATCGCCCAGCCAAAGATTGATCCCGCTGACATCAAGATCATCAATCCCTGCATAACCAATTGCGCACAAGATGCGACCCAGGTTGGGGTCCGATGCGAAAAACGCTGTCTTGACCAAAGGCGACTGCGCGACGGCATAGGCCACTTTCAGCGCTTCTTCATTGGTCTTGGCCTGTTCGACCTGGATGGTCATGAACTTGGTTGCGCCTTCGGCATCACGCACGATTTTTTGAGCGAGTTCGGTTGCGGCATCGGCCAGCGCTTCGTACAGCGATGCATACAAAGGATCGGACGCAGAGTCGACTCGCACTTCGCTTTTGCCGGTGGCGACGATGATGAAAGAGTCGTTGGTCGAGGTATCGCCGTCGACTGTAATGCGATTAAAGGAGCGGTCGGCAATGCCGCGTGCCATTTCCTTCAACAGGTCGGGAGCGATGCCGGCGTCGGTGGCCAGGTAGCCCAGCATCGTCGCCATGTTCGGGCGTATCATGCCCGCGCCTTTACTGATGCCGGTGATGGTAATGGTTTTGTTGCCCAAGGCTACCCGCTGCGACACGATTTTTGGCTGCGTGTCGGTGGTCATGATGCTGTGGGCGGCTGCAAACCAATTGTTGTCTTGCAGGTCGGCGATGGCTTGCGGCAAGCCGGCGGTAAGGCGGTCTACTGGCAGAGGCTCAAGGATGACGCCGGTGGAAAAGGGCAGTACCTGGGCCGGCGTGATGTCGAGCAGTTCGGCTAACGCCACGCATGTGTCTTTGGCGGCCTGCAGGCCGGTTTCGCCGGTGCCTGCATTGGCGTTGCCGGTATTGATGACCATGGCGCGTATGCCCTTGCCGGTGGCCAGGTGGGCTTCGCATACTTGCACGGGTGCGGCGCGAAAACGGTTCAGGGTGAACACGCCCGCCACGCTGCTGCCTTCGGCTAGGCGGAATACCGTCAGGTCGCGGCGATTGGCTTTGCGTATGCCAGCTTCGGCAGTGCCGATTTCAACGCCAGCAACGGCAAAAATATTGGATTCCGGCGGGATATACAAATTGACGGCCATGGCGATGACTCAGCAGTAAAGAGGTGAAAAAAAGAAAAGCTCGCCGCAGACAATGTAAAAAAGCGGCGAGTGCTTTTGATTTTATCAGGGGCGGCCGGATAGTTGCGGCTGTGTCAGCAATTTGAGTTCGCCCAGTGCATTGAAAAGGGCGTTGCGACTGGTTTCGGATAGGCCGCCGAACATGGAGCGTATCCATTCTTCGTGCGATTTGGCCATTTTCTTGAAGGTGCGCTTGCCTTTGGCTGTGAGCCGTATCAGTGAACTGCGCCTGTCGGTGGCGACCTTGACGCGTTCCACCATGCCTTCTTTTTCCAACTGGTCGGTGATGCCGGTGATGTTCCCGTTGGTTACCATCATGTGGCGCGACAATTCGCTCATTTTCATGCCGCCGGGAGCTCGCTGCAGTTGTGCCATCAGGTCAAAACGCGGCAGGGTGGTTTCGAATTCGGAGCGCAAACGGCTGCGGATTTCGCTTTCTACCAGATTGCAGCAGGTCAGCAGGCGCAGCCAGAGCCGTAGATCGTGGTGATCTTCGGGTACGGTACGGCTTTCCAGGTCGGGAATGTGTTGGATTAGTGTATTGGCGGGTGTGGCGCTCATGACGTTTATATTGTGACTTTAAAGTAGCGACGTGGATATTTTAATCTTCAATTACTTCGCGGTGGTAAATTTACGATGCAATTGCGATCGCCTGTAGTGTAATGACCCTGTGTCGCCAGAGTCTTTGATGTTATGCAGGAATACTTCAAATAAAAAGTAAAAGAAGGGACAAATCATGTTTCAAGGATTTTTCAGTCAAAGCTATGCTGATGCCAGAAGTCGTTTTATTACGGCGGCCAAGCAGCAAGGTTGCAGTGTGCAGTCTTATGTGAATCCGGCAGCGTTGGGTGTGGATGGTGAAGAGCTGGCGACCGATGTAGCGTATTGCGGCCCTACCGATGCGCGTTCGTTGTTGGTGTTGACGTCGGCCATGCATGGCGAGGAGGGGTATTGCGGTTCAGGTTGCCAGGTGGCATTGCTTAACGACCAGGCGTTGCTTGGCAAGGCGCATGCCAATGGGATTGGCATCTTGCTGATTCACGCCGTGAACCCTTACGGCTTCTCGTGGGGGCATCGCACCAACGAAGACAATATCGACCTGAACCGTAATTTTTGTGATTTCAGCAAGCCTTTGTCTGAAAACCGGCACTACCTGACTTTGCATCCTTTGCTGATACCCGAGTCCTGGCCGCCGGGGGCCGACAATGCGGCGGCCATACAAGCGTTTATCGACCAGGAAGGCGAACAGGCGTATCGCGAAGGCATGATGCTGGGCCAGTATAGTCATCCTCAAGGGCTGTTCTATGGTGGTCGGCAGCCAGCATGGAGCAATATCACCCTGCGTGATGTTCTTGGCCGTTTCGGGAAAAATCGCGATAGCATCGCCTGGATCGATTACCACACAGGCTTGGGTCCATACGGCCATGCGGAAAAAATCTTTGTGCAAAAAGGGCAGCCAGAGTACCTGCGGGCACGGGCATGGTGGGGCGCTGATGTGGTGTCGGTGGTCGCTCCCGATTCCAGTACTGTGGACATCGGCGGTACTGGGCTGCGGGCCTTGCTGGAAGAATGCAGTCAGGTTCCAGAATTGACCTTTATGGCGTTGGAGTACGGCACTGTTCCCATGGACGAGGTATTTCTGGCGTTGCGCGGTGATCGCTGGCTGGCTGGCCAGCACGATGCCAGCCAGGCGCAATATAAGTCAATGAAGGTGGCCCACAAGGCGGCGTTTTACCCTGATCATGACGATTGGCGGGGTGCGGTGGTGGGTCAATCCCGTACCAGCTTGCTGCAGGCAATCAACGGCTTGTCTGGCAGCTAAGGCGATAGGCGCGCAGGCGGTGGCTGGACGGTTTCCACTGCCTGTCGTAAAAGTTTTTATAGGGGCGGCGAGCAAAATTTCTTGCGCGCCAATTTTTTTGTCTATATAGTTTAAGCCTAAAGCAATTGGCTTTTGGTAAATCGGGTTGGCGCTTGCCGCGCGTAATCCGGCAAGTCGCATTACAGTAGCGCAGTGCCGCTTTGCGGCGTCGTGTTTCATCAATCCAATATACGGAGCTAATCCATGAAGATCGTGTGCATAGGGGGAGGGCCAGCCGGCTTGTACTTTGGCTTGCTGATGAAGCTCGCCGACAGCGGCCACGAGGTGACGGTCGTTGAGCGTAATCGCCCTTATGACACTTTCGGTTGGGGAGTGGTCTTTTCCGATGCGACGTTGGAAAACCTGAAAGAAGCCGATCCTATCTCAGCTCGGAAAATCAGTGATGCCTTCAATCATTGGGACGATATAGAAATTCATTACAAAGGCCGCAGCATGCGCAGCAGCGGTCATGGCTTTATCGGCATTGGCCGCAAGAAGTTGCTGAATATCCTTCAGGCGCGCTGTGAAGAGATAGGCGTGAATCTGGTTTTTGAAACCGATGTAATCGATGATCAGGCTATTGCGGAAAAATACGGAGCGGATATTGTGATCGCTTCAGATGGCTTGAATAGCAAGGTTCGCGCTCGTTATGCGAATACCTACAAGCCCGATATCGATACCCGCCAGTGCCGCTTTGTGTGGCTGGGCACGAAGCAGACTTTCGACGCCTTTACTTTTGCTTTCGTGCAAACCGAGCACGGCTGGTTTCAGGCGCATGCCTACCAATATGAAACGGGTATGTCGACCTTTATTGTCGAGACCTTGGACGAGACCTGGAAAGCCGCTGGCCTTGAAGACATGAGCCAGGAAGAAGGCATTGCCTATTGCGAAAAAATGTTCGCGCCCTGGTTGGGCGGCAATGCGCTGATCTCCAATGCGGGGCATTTGCGCGGCTCGGCGATCTGGATTCGTTTCCCGCGTGTCATTTGCGATACCTGGGTGCATCAGCAGGCGCTGCCCAGCGGGCGCAGCGTGCCGGTGGTCTTGATGGGTGATGCCGCTCACACCGCACATTTTTCCATAGGATCTGGCACCAAGCTGGCGCTGGAAGACGCTATTGAACTGAATCGATCCATCGTGGCGCATGATAATGATTTGCCTGCCGCATTGGCGCATTACCAGGATGTCCGTAGCGTCGAAGTGCTGAAAATTCAGAATGCGGCGCGCAATTCCACCGAGTGGTTTGAAAGTGTCGCGCGGTATGCCAATTTCGAGCCGGAACAGTTTGCCTATTCATTGCTGACGCGTTCGCAGCGGATTTCTCACGAAAACTTGCGGTTGCGCGATGCGCCTTGGTTGGAAGGCTACGAGCGCTGGATGGCGGACAAAGCTGGCGGGGCGACCAATGGCCAGCGTCCGTTGCCGCCCATGCTGACGCCTTATACAGCGCGCAGCATAAGGCTGAAGAATCGCATCGTGGTCTCGCCCATGGCCATGTATTGCAGTGTGGATGGTGTTCCGGGCGACTTCCATCTTGTTCATTTGGGCGGGCGCGCCATGGGCGGCGCCGGCCTTGTCATGGTGGAAATGACCTGCGTTTCACCTGAGGCGCGTATCACCCCCGGATGCCCTGGGCTTTGGACAGATGAGCAAATGCTGGCTTTCAAGCGCATTGTCGATTTTGTTCATCACAATAGCGACGCTCATATCGGCATGCAGTTGGGGCATGCAGGGCGCAAGGGTTCGACCCGTGTCAGTTGGGAAGGTACCGATATGCCTTTGCTCGATGGCAATTGGCCGCTGGTGTCTGCATCGGCGCTGCCCTATATCGAAGGTGTATCGCAAGTGCCGCAGGCCATGACACGCGCACAAATGGAAACCGTACGCGACGAATTCGTAGCGGCTGCTGTGCGTGCTGCTCAAGCCGGTTTCGACTGGCTGGAATTGCACTGCGCACACGGCTACCTGCTTTCCAGTTTCATTTCGCCGCTTACCAATCAGCGTACTGATGACTATGGCGGATCTTTGGAAAACCGTCTGCGTTACCCGCTGGAAGTCTTTGAGGCGGTGCGGGCGGTATGGCCTGAAGGTCTGCCCATGTCTGTGCGTATTTCGGCGCATGACTGGGTTGAAGGCGGCATTACCGCCGACGACGCAATCGAAATTGCCCGCAACTTCAAGGCGGCCGGGGCGGATATGGTGGATTGCTCGTCGGGTCAGGTCAGCAAGGCGGAACAGCCTGTGTATGGCCGTATGTACCAAACTCCCTTTTCCGACCGGGTGCGTAACGAAGCGCATGTCCCCACCATTGCGGTGGGTGCGATTTTCGAGGCCGATCACGTCAACAGCATTATTGCTTCGGGCCGCGCCGATTTGTGCGCGCTGGCGCGTCCGCATCTTGCCGATGCTTCCTGGACTTTGCGCGAGTCCGCTCGCATCGGCGCAACGGATGTCAGTTGGCCCAAGCAGTACTTCCCGGCCAAGAAGCAACTGGAAACCAATTTTGAACGAGCGGCCGCTTATGCGCAGCCGGTAGGGAAATGATGAGTAGCAAGGATCTGGCCGGCAAACATGCCTTGGTCACAGGCGGTTCGCGCGGTATTGGCTTTGCAGTGGCGCAGCGTCTGCTGGGCATGGGCGCCAGCGTAACGCTGATGGGGCGCAGTATCGCGTCCTTGGAACAGGCGGCAGCCGCACTGGAAGGCAGCGGGAAGGTCGCGGTTGTCAGTGGCGATATCTCGCAGCAGGCCGATGTGCGGCGTGCGTTTGGGCAGGCAACAGATCGCTTCGGGCCTGTTGATATCCTGGTGAACAACGCGGGGCAGGCCGTCAGCGAACGTTTCGACAGACTGGATGAAGCCGCTTGGCAGCAGATGATTGCGGTCAACCTGACTGGTACGTTCCATTGTATGCAAGCGGCTCTGGCCGACATGCTGGAGCGCCGCTGGGGCCGCATCGTGAATGTCGCCAGCACGGCAGGGCTCATCGGTTATCCCTATGTCAGCGCTTATTGCGCCGCCAAGCACGGGGTTATCGGCCTGACGCGGGCGCTGGCGCTGGAAACCGCCAAGAAGGGCGTGACGGTCAATGCCGTTTGTCCCGGTTATACCGAAACCGAAATTGTGCACGAAGCCGTTGCCAACATTACGAAAAAAACCGGCATGTCAGCCGAGCAGGCCAAGGCCAAGCTGGCCGAGCGCAATCCGCAGGGCAGGTTGATCCAGCCAGGTGAAGTTGCCGATGCGGTGGCCTGGCTATGCCTGCCGGGCGCAGCGGCTATCAATGGTCAGGCTATCCCTGTGGATGGCGGGGAAGTCATGGCGGGCTAGGGCCTGCCATAGTCAAAGGAGAACAGGAATGCAAACAGCAGTAATACATAGCATGGCGCACCATAAGCGCCCCGGCGCGGATTATCAGGCCAGGAATTTTCTATGGGAAGTGTCTGATGACGGCAAGGTGGCTACCATCACCTTGAATCGCCCAGAGCGCAAGAACCCCCTGACTTTCGATTCCTATGCCGAGTTGCGCGATCTCTTTCGCAGTCTGGTGTATGCCACCGACGTTAAGGCAGTCGTGGTCACCGGCGCGGGCGCGAATTTTTGCTCGGGCGGGGATGTACACGAAATCATCGGACCGCTTACCCGCATGACCATGCCTGAGCTATTGGACTTCACCCGCATGACGGGGGATCTGATCAAGGCCATGCGTGCTTGCCCTCAACCTATTGTGGCAGCTGTCGATGGCATTTGCGCCGGTGCAGGCGCCATGGTCGCCTTGGCGTCCGATATGCGTATAGGCACGCCGCAGGCTCGCACTGCGTTTCTATTTACAAGGGTAGGCCTGGCCGGCGCCGATATGGGTGCCTGCACCTTGCTGCCGCGCATGATAGGCCAGGGGCGGGCGTCGGAACTGTTGTATACGGGCCGAGCCATGACCGCTGAGGAAGGGCAGAGCTGGGGCTTTTTCAATAGCCTGCAGGAATCTGATGCGGTGCTGGGGGCGGCTCAAAAACTGGCTCGCCAATTGGCCGATGGCCCTACGTTCGCGCACGGAATGACCAAGAAGCTGTTGCACCAGGAGTGGAATATGGGTGTCGATGAGGCCATAGAGGCCGAAGCCCAGGCACAGGCGATCTGCATGCAGACCAAGGATTTTCGTCGTGCATACGATGCCTTTGTGGCCAAGCAGAAACCCGTTTTCGAAGGCGATTAAATGAGTTCCACAAGCTGGATTGAGTGGCCTTTTTTCGATGAGCGGCACCAGGAACTGGCGGCCGGTCTGGACGAGTGGTGCTTGCGCACACTGTCAATGGTCGATCACTCGGATACGGATGCGGCCTGCCGCCTTTTGGTCAAGGAACTGGGCGCTGCCGGTTGGTTGCGCTTTGCTGTTCCGCAAGGGCCTGGCGGCAGTTGGGGAGGGCGCTGGCCGGAAATCGACTCGCGAGCCATATGCATAGTGCGCGAAACATTGGCCCGCCATGATGGGCTGGCTGATTTCGCATTCGCCATGCAGGGGTTGGGTAGTGGTGCCATTTCGTTGGCGGGCAGCGATGCTTTGCGCCTGGATTATCTACCCAGGGTCGCCAGTGGTGAGGCCATCGCCGCTTTCGCTTTGTCGGAACCTGAAGCCGGTTCCGATGTGGCTGCCATGTCGTGCGAGGCTCGTCAGGACGGTGACAGCTACGTGCTGAATGGCGAGAAAACCTGGATATCCAATGGTGGCATAGCCGACTTCTACTGCGTATTCGTGCGTACCGGCGAGGCGCCTGGCGCGCGAGGCATAACCGCTTTTGTCGTGGATGCCGACACGCCTGGCTTGTCGATATCAGAACGTATTGACGTTATTGCGCCGCATCCATTGGCGACCCTGCGTTTCGAGAATTGCCGCGTGCCGGCCACGCATCGATTAGGCGAGCCAGGGCAAGGCTTCAAGCTTGCCATGATGACGCTGGATATTTTCCGTGCGTCGGTTGCCGCGGCGGCATTGGGTTTTGCCAAGCATGCGCTGGAGCTGGGATTGCACCGGGCGAAAACCCGCCATATGTTCGGCCAAACGCTGGGCGACCTGCAGTTAACCCAGGCGGCTTTGGGTGATATGGCGTGCGAGATCGATGCGGCGGCTTTGCTGACTTACCGGGCTGCATGGCTGCGTGATGTGAAAGGCGTGCGTACGACACGTGAAGCGGCTATGGCCAAGATGGCCGCGACGGAGTCGGCGCAACGAGTGATAGATCGAGCTTTGCAGATGTTTGGCGGAGCAGGGGTGGTGTCGGGTGCTCCCATAGAAAAGCTATACAGGGAAATCCGCGCGCTGCGTATTTACGAAGGCGCAACAGAAGTGCAAAAACTAATAATTGCCCGGGAACTGCTCAAGGACGGCTAGCGTCGTTGACGACGTCGCGGCTTTTTGCCAGCTGCGGCGATGTCGGCGCCTTTGCTCCGCAACGAGACAGGAGACAACAATGGAAACTTCAGCACATATAGACACCTTTGCGCGCGATCATTTGCCGCCGCTGGATCAATGGCCCGAGCTGCTGCTCGACGGCAATCCCGATGTGGCTTATCCGGCACGATTAAATTGCGCAGTGGCTTTGGTGGATGAGCGCGTAGCGCAAGGCCAGGGAGATAGGATCGCCCTGCGTTGGCGCGATGCGTCCGGCCAGCGCAACATGAGCTATCGCGAGCTGATGGTATTGGTAAACAGGATAGCGCACGTGCTGGTCGACGATATGCACTTGGCGCCGGGTAATAGGGTGCTGCTGCGCGGCCCCAATAACCCCATGATGGCGGCATCCTGGCTGGCTGCTGTCAAGGCTGGCTTGGTCACTGTGCCCACCATGCCTTTGCTGCGGGCTTTCGAGCTTAAGCAGATTGTCGACAAAGCCAGGATACAAGCGGTCTTGTGCGATAAGCGGCTTGCAGAAGAGATCGAGAATTGCCGTAACCCAGACCACTCAGGCTTTTGCCCGCAGTTGGAGCATGTACGTTACTTTCACGATGACGGTCCAGAAAGCTTGGATACGCTGGCTGCTGGCAAGCCGGACGACTTCCAGGCTTGCGATACCGCTATTGATGACGTATGCCTTATCGCATTTACCAGCGGTACCACGGGCAAGCCTAAAGGCTGCATGCATTTTCATCGCGACGTGCTCGCCATGTGCGACACCTTCTCGCGTCACACACTGAAAATGCAAGAGGACGATATTGTTTGCGGTACGCCGCCTTTGGCTTTCACTTTCGGCTTGGGCGGTTTGCTGTGCTTTCCCCTGCGAGTGGGCGCGTCCACGGTGCTTGCTGAAAAGTTGACGCCTGCTGAATTGCTGGCGACTGTGCAAGATTTTGGCGTGACCATGAGTTTTACCGCGCCCACTTTCTATCGCCAGATGTCGGCCTTGG
The DNA here is from genome assembly GCA_035514715.1 of Candidimonas sp. Taxonomy (GTDB): domain Bacteria; phylum Pseudomonadota; class Gammaproteobacteria; order Burkholderiales; family Burkholderiaceae_B; genus Pollutimonas. The sequence continues at coordinate 6,331 of DATJCP010000198.1, read as the reverse complement.
TCGACAAGTACGACCTTTCCTCTCTGAAGAATTCTGTTTCGGCCGGAGAAGCCTTGCCTGACGCAACGCGGCAGCTATGGAAAAAGTCGACAGGCATTGAAATGATAGACGGCATCGGCGGCACTGAAATGATACATGTGTACGTATCCAGCGCTGGCGATGAGGTCAGGCGCGGCGCAATCGGCAAGGTCGTGCCCGGCTATGTGGCGCGGGTTGTCGATGAAGATTTTCTGCCCGTCGAATCGGGTGTGGTGGGCAGGTTGGCGGTCAAGGGGCCGACTGGCTGCCGCTACCTGGACGATGAGCGCCAGCTAGTGTTTGTGCAGCAGGGCTGGAATCTGCCCGGCGACACTTTTTCCATGGATGAGGATGGCTATTTGTACTACCAGGCGCGCAATGACGACATGATCGTCTCGGCTGGCTACAACATTGCCGGTCCCGAAGTGGAAGGTGCGCTGCTATTGCACGAGGCTGTAGCGGAATGCGGCGTGGTGGGCCAGCCAGATCCTGAACGCGGCAGCATCGTCAAGGCTTTCATTGTGCTCAAGCCAGGGGCTGCTGCCGATACCGCGATGGTCAAAACTTTGCAGGAACACGTCAAGGCCGCTATTGCGCCTTACAAATATCCACGGGCTATCGAGTTTGTCGACAGCCTGCCGCGCACGGAAACCGGCAAATTGCAGCGATTTGTACTGCGTCAGAAAGCCATTGAACAAGGGGAATGGAAATGAATACTTTGCAACCGCCAACATGGCTTGAACCGCGTGGTTATGCCAACGGTATCATGACGGAAATGACTGTGGGTAGCAGGCTGGTATTTGTAGGAGGGCAGGTGGGTTGGAATGCGCAACAGCAGTTCGAAACCGATGACTTTGCCGAACAAGTAGGCCAGACGCTGAAAAATATCGTGGCGATTCTGAAGGAGGGTGGCGCGGGTCCCGAGCACATTACCCGGATGACTTGGTACGTGTGCGACAAAGAAGAGTATGTAGCAGCCTTGCGCGATGTGGGACGTCATTATCGCGACATCATCGGGCGCCATTTTCCGGCCATGACGGCGGTTGAGGTTGCCGATTTGATTGAAGACCGCGCCCGTGTTGAGATTGAGGTCACGGCGGTCGTGCCCGCTGTCTAAAAGCGTGTGTTTATGGGACTGATGCCGGATTGCGCGCTTGGCAGCGCCCGTCCGGCATCAGTCTTATCGTTAAAACGGTGCTTACAGCTTGGCGAAAACCTCTTCCGCCACATCCAGCGTAGCCTGGATAACCGCATCGTCATGAGCAGATGAAATAAACCCGGCTTCGAATGCCGAAGGTGCAAAGTAAACGCCTTTGATCAGCATGCCGTGGAAGAATTTTTTAAATAGCTCGACATTGCAGCTCGATACTTCTTCGAAGGTTGTCGGGACGCTTTCCCGGAAGTAAATACCGAACATCCCGCCCACATGATCTGTGCACATGGCGACGCCCGCCGCCTTCGCGCGTTCGGCAAGGCCTTCGGTAAGTTTCTTGGACTGGGCCGACAGGCGATCGTAGAAGCCTGGTTCTGACAGCAGCTTCAGGGTAGCCAGTCCAGCAGCGACAGCCACCGGGTTGCCGGACAGCGTACCTGCCTGGTAGACGTTGCCTATGGGGGCGATGTGCTCCATGATATCGGCGCGGCCGCCGAAGGCGCCCACCGGCATCCCGCCGCCGATGACTTTGGCTAAGGTGGTGATGTCAGGGGTAACGCCCGTCAAGCCCTGCACGCCTTGCGGTCCGGCACGGAAACCGGTCATGACTTCGTCGAAAATCAGCAGTGCGCCGTACTGCGTGCACAACGAGCGCAGGCCTTCCAGGAAGCCCGGTACGGGCTTGATCAGGTTCATGTTGCCGGCAATCGGCTCCACGATAATGCAAGCGATTTCCGAGCCGAATTCCTTGAAGGCAGCTTCGACAGCATCCAGTTTGTTGTAGTCGAGTACGACGGTGTGCTTGGTGAATTCTGGGGGTACGCCTGCCGAGGATGGGTTGCCGAATGTCAGCAGGCCCGAGCCTGCCTTGACCAGCAGGCTATCGGAGTGACCGTGGTAGCAGCCTTCGAACTTGATGATCTTCGAGCGTCCGGTTGCGCCGCGAGCCAGGCGGATGGCTGTCATGGTGGCTTCGGTGCCGGAGCTGACGAGTCTTACTTTCTCGATGGAAGGCAGGCGTGCGGTAATCGCTTCGGCGATTTCGATTTCAGCTTCGGTGGGGGCGCCGAAGGACAGGCCGTGAACGGCGGCTTCCTGTACGGCGCGAATGACTTCAGGGTGTGCGTGGCCAAGGATGGCGGGGCCCCAGGAGCCGACGTAGTCGATGTATTTGACGTCGTCGGCGTCCCATATGTAGGGGCCTTGTGCGCGTTTGATAAATCGTGGCGATCCGCCCACCGAGCGGAATGCTCTGACTGGGGAGTTGACGCCGCCGGGTATCGTTTGGCAGGCGCGTTCAAATAGTTCTGTATTGCGAGACATGGTGTTCGGACTCAATGGCAGGAATAATGGGAGGATTCAGGCATTAGCATAACAGGGGTGTTGCGTTGGTTGACTTCGCTCGTCTTTCCCTCTCTCTTAAACACGCTGCTGGTGCGGTGATGGGGGTATGGGCTTCTCGTGGCCTGGTTCGGCGCCCTGCGCGCCGAACAGCGTGGCCTTGCTCGTCCAGCCCGTTCGGGCTTCCCTTCGCATCCGGCCCGCTGAGGCCCCGAAAGTCGCCCATATCCCCATCACCGCACCAGCCGCTGCATTATGTGGGTTGGCCAAGTCGCTGGCACGGGCAGGGTGCTTGGCCTTTTTGCGCCGGCCATGGCTAGTTCAAAAGAGTTCTTGCGTTCGTTCTGCGCGCCCCGCCAGCCGGGGCTGCTCGAACCTTGGGCCGGGTATTGGCGACGGTCGCTGGGTCTCGGAAGTGGCGGTGGGGTTTGCCAGGGCTCGCAGTATGCGATGTCGTGCATCGTCACGTTGGCCAGCATAACGGGCCTGGCCAATAGCGTTCCAGTTATCGCCAACGTTACGCAAAAAGGCCAAGCACCAGCCCGTGCCCGCGATGTGCCAATACCTACCTATTGCAGCGTGGCAGGTCCTGGGGGACGGTGTTGCAGCGACTTTCGGGGCGCCCGGCATAGGGGCCGAGCGGGCCGCAGGCGAAAGGAGCCCGAAGGGGCGGATGAGCCGGGCCACGCGTGGTTCGGCGCCGAAGGGCGACGAAACCAAGGCCACGAGGAGCGCAACACCGTCCCCCAGGACCTGACGCGCGGATTAAGAAGGCACACCATCATGGCTAATGACGCCAGCGCGCGGCAGAGCTATGCAAACAAAGCCGTACACCTTGCCGCCGTCGCCTGAATATCGGCGCTTTCAAACAACCCGCTGATCAACGCAATACTGTCGGCCCCTGCATGCACAACCGGCCCCGCATTGTCAGCAGTAATCCCGCCAATCGCCACAACCGCCGCCCGTGGACGGATATGGCTGCTTTCCACCAGCATGCGCCCTTGCTCTACATCTTCCAGCGTCGCCTGAACCGCGTCCGGCTTTACGCTCGACGGATACATCGCCCCGAAAGCAACATAATCCACGTCCTCCTTCAGTGCCTGAGCAGCCAATTGCGGCTGGTTGTAGCAAGAACAGCCAATGATCTTGTCAGCGCCCAGCGCCAGACGCGCCTGCGCCACGCTCCCGTCCTCGCGGCCCAAATGCACCCCGTCCGCATCGACCAAGGCTGCCAAACGCCAATCATCATTCACGATAAACAGCAGGCCCAGCTTGCGGCAGTGCTCCGCCAAACGACGCACCTGGATCAGCCCCGCTTCTGGCGTGGCTGTTTTACGGCGCCATTGCAACGCAACCATGCCGCCTCTTGTGGCTGCGCTGACTGCGTCCAGCAGTTTGTCGGTGTCGTCCCATTCAGGCGTAACGCCGTATAGGCCCTTGGGGAAACGTAAGGAAGAATTCATGGTGTAGACCGGTTGATCAGGCGATGCCCCATGCCTGGTTGAAACGAATGCGTGCCTAGCGCGTCAAGGCGCAACAAGGCGCTTTCGACCGCTTCCTGAACGCCTTGGCCACGGGCCAATTGTGCTGTAATGGCGCAAGCCAGCGGGCCATCGGCATCGCTTAGGCCGACGGGCGGGGCTTGCCATGTCCAGCTGGCTGTCTGATTTTCCTGGCCTTGGAGCAGATGGCTGCCATGGCCTGGACGCAACGGCGCGCCGCTGGTCAGCACCCATTTGGCGCCGTAATGCAGCAGGGCCTGTGCAGGTGTACCGGCGCTTGAACTGGCGAATGCCCCTTGCGAATGCCATTGTTCCAGTAAATTGTGGCTTGCCACGACAATATCGGTTTGTGGCAGTAGCAGCTCAAAGAGCGCTGACAGCAGGTCTTCCGTGTCGATGTCGGTATTCAGCGACTCATCGGGCAGGGGGCCAAGATGTAGAACCAGAGGAACATGGGTGTAATCGGCCGCTATTTGGGCGAGCACGCTTACGGATTCCGTTGTATAAAGTGGGCCGACCTTGATCGCCTGAACGGCCATGTCTTCCAGTAGGCAGCGGGCCTGGTCATCGATCAGCTCTGGTGCGACGGGCTGCACGTCTTCTGTGCTGGCTGTGTCTTGCACCAGAATGGCTGTCAGGGTGCTGAGTGCGTGGCAACCCAAGGTTGCACAGGTAACCGCATCGGCAGGCAGGCTACTCGATCCGCTAGGATCGAAAGGGCCGAAAATAAGCACTAATGGTGGGGTTGATGCTTGCACAGCGTTGATGATCACATAAGGTTTGCAATTTCTTTGGCTAATTACCAAGGTATTGCTATTGGGTTTAGTAACATTAACCCCATTCTAATAGAAGCATCCAGGATCCGTTGGTTTTGGATGGAATTTCCAGTGAGTTAAAAAAATGCGTACATGGATGTGTTTGATTTGTGGTTGGATCTATGATGAGGAAGCAGGCCTTCCCGAAGAAGGTATTGCTCCGGGCACGCTATGGGAAGATGTTCCCCCCAACTGGGTTTGCCCAGAATGTGGAGCACGCAAAGAAGATTTTGAACTGATCGAGGTGTAAGCTTATCGGTATCAGTGTTGGTATTTCGGCCAAAGAGGGGGCGATTCATGGTTTCAACCGTTAACCGGGCCGACGCTGAGTCAAGCACCAACTTGTCTCAGCAGCTTCTAGTGGCTATGCCTGGCAAAGTGTCTGGCAATCTGGCCAATACGGTCATTTACGTGTGCGAGCATACCGAGCATGGCGCATTGGGGTTGGTTATCAATCGACCAACCGACCTGACAGTGGGCGACTTGCTCAAGCGTATCGACCTGGATTTGTCCCTTGAAATCGGGCCCGTACAGGATACGCCGGTATTTTTCGGCGGGCCGGTGCAAACCGACCGCGGCTTTGTGCTGCATGCTCCAGCGGGCGAGTACAGCTCCAGTATCCAGTTGGGCGACGTGGCTTTGACCACTTCGCGCGATGTGCTGCAAGACGTTGCGCAGGGCCGCGGCCCCGCCATGCTCTTGATTACGCTGGGTTATGCGGGGTGGGGTGCGGGGCAGCTGGAAAGTGAAATGTCTCAAAATGCCTGGCTCAATGTGTCGGCAACAACCGAAATCCTGTTCAATACGCCTTCCGAAAATCGTTATGAAGCGGCGTTGGGCCAATTAGGCATTGATCCGTTGATGTTGGCGGGCGACGCGGGCCATGCCTGAGCAAACCCTGATCGCTTTCGACTACGGTACAAAAAAAATCGGCGTGGCTATTGGCAACACCCTGACGCGGGTGGCGCGTCCGCTTGAAATCATTACGTCGGTTACGCGCGATCAGCGCTTTGCCGATATCGCTCGTGTGTTGAATGAATGGCAGCCCGACAAGGTTGTGGTTGGCTTGCCGCTGACTGAAACAGGCGAAACGCAATATGCAACGCTACGCTGCCGTCGCTTCGCCAATCAGTTGCATGGGCGCTTCGGGGCATTGGTAGAACTTGTCGATGAGCGGGGTTCCAGCATGGAAGCCCAGGAACTGCTTGGTTCGAATGCCCCCGACGATGCCGTTGCCGCCGCAGTGATCCTGCAGCGTTATCTTGATGCGCTGCCGCCGTCTTTGTCTGTGTAGGCCGCCGGAATATTATCAAGAGAATAATTTGAACGTTGTGCTTTTCTTATTCCGAGCAGTATTTGTCGTGTTCTGGATGCTGCTTGGCCTGCTGCTGGTACTGTTGCTGTTTCGATTGCTTCCTTTGCCCAGCCGTTCGGCAATCAATAAGTATTGGTCGCGTGTTTTGATGTTCTTGTGCGGGGTGCGTATTCGGGTCATGGGCGAG